>JBCCTP010000339.1:0-5366 GCA_039198505.1 Actinomycetota bacterium
CCTTCAGGCGCGTCGTCTGCTCGTGGACGTCGGCGAGCCGTGCCACAGGATCGGATTCGCCGATCGGCAGGTCGACCAGGATCAGCGAGATCCGGTTGCCGAGCGTGTCGCCGTGTTCGTCCTCGGCGCGCAGCGAGACGGGCACCATCGCCCGAAGAGGGGTCCCGTCGGGGCGGGCGTTGCGGTCGGCGAGGAACACGCGCAGTGCGCCGCTGCACGCAGCGAGCACCACGTCGTTGATCGTGGCCGTGTGGTGTCCGCGCACCTCGCGCACCGACGTGAGCGGCACGCAGGCCGAGACCCATCGTCGCTGCCCGCCGACCGCCCGGTTCCACGGCGCCGGTTCCGGCTTGGAGAGGAAGTCGCGCACGGTGCGCACGACGTCGCTCGCGCCGTCGATCGCCGGTCGCGGGTTGCGCACGGCACCGAGTGCCCGTCGTCCGATCGCCCATGGGCGAGCCGCCTGCTCCACGAGAGCTTCTGCGAGCAGGTCGGATCGCGGGGTCGCTTCACGCGGGTACCACGTGCGCACGTCGTCGTCGGGCGGCGGATCGGGTTCGAGGTCGACGAGAGCGAGGGCGAGATCGACGTTCGCGATCCCGTCACCGAGCGCGTGATGGGTCTTGAGCATGAGCCCGACGCGGTCGTCGGCGAGCCCGTCGATGAACCACATCTCCCAGAGCGGGCGGTCGCGGTCGAGCGGGATCGCCTGGACGCGACTCATCAGGTCGAGGAGTTGCTGGCGACTCCCCGGTCGGGGGAGCGAGGTCAGCCGCACGTGGTACTCGATGTCGAACTGCTCGTCGTCGACCCAGACCGGCCGGCCCTGCGACAGCGGGACCTCCTGCACCCGCTGGCGGAGACGCGGGACGCGATGCAGCCGTCGCTCGACGTGTCGGCGGAGTTCGTCGAGGCGGATCGCACCGTCGGCGTCGCGCAACGGCCCGCCCTCGAACAGCGACAGAGAGCCGACGTGCTGCGGTTCGTGCTCGGTCTCGATCCGCAGGAACACGGCGTCGGCCGCCGTCATTCGATCGTGCGCCATCTCTCCCTCCGCTCCGAACGTACGGGCGCGTCGTCGACGAGGGCAGGGCAGAAGGTCCTCCGGCGCGGCGGTCGGCCGGGGCGTCGGTACCGTCGGATCGGTGATCGACGACGAGTACCTCTGGCTGGAAGACGTCGAGGGCGACGAGGCGTTGGCCTGGGTCCGCGAGCGCAACACCGAGTCGGAGAGCGATCTCTTCGGGCGTCCCGACTTCGACCGCATCCGAGCCGACACGCTCGAGATCCTCGAGGCCGACGATCGGATCGCGTATCCGACTCGACACGGTGATCGGGTCCACAACTTCTGGACCGATGCGAAGCATCGCCGAGGCATTCTGCGTCGGACCGACTGGGACGCCTACGCCTCGGGCGACGAGGAGTGGGAGACGGTCCTCGACGTCGACGCGCTCGGTGCCGCCGAGGGGGAGTCGTGGGTGTTCCACGGCGCCGCGGTCCGACGCCCCGACCGTCGTCGGGCGCTGATCGCCCTGTCACCCGGCGGCTCCGACGCCACCGTGACGCGGGAATTCGACCTCGTCGAGCGGCGTTTCGTCCCGGAGGACGAGGGTGGTTTCGTCCGTCCGCTGGCGAAGGGCGGACTCACCTGGGTCGACGACGACACGGTGTACGTCTCCACCGACTTCGGCCCGGGGAGCCTGACCACGTCCGGATACCCACGGACCGTCCGTCGGTGGACGCGGGGGACGCCGATGGCCGATGCCGAGATCGTCTTCTCCGGCGAGGAGACCGACGTGTCGGCCCGCGTCGCGGTCTCGACGCTCCCGGGTCACCGCCATCACGTCTTCGAGCGCGCACCCGACTTCTTCACGACCCGCACGTGGGTCCGCCGAGACGGGTCTGACGAACTCGTCGAGGTCGACGTCCCCGACGACGCCGAGGTCTGGGTGCACGGGCCGTGGATCTTCGTCGCGCCGCGATCCGATCTCGATCGCGGCGGGGAGCGCCACCCGTCGGGATCCTTCCTGGTCGCCGACCTCGCTGCGTTTCTCGCCGGGGACGCGCCGCTCACGGCACTGTTCACACCCTCTCCTACGACCGCGCTCGCCGGGTTCGCGTTCACGCGGGATCACGTCGTGATCAACGTGATCGACGACGTGCGGAATCGGCTCGACGCCGCGCGGTTCCCCGACGGCGACGGCGGCGGCTGGAACGTCGTTCCGATCGGCGGCGTTCCCGACGCGTGGACCATCTCCGCCAGCGCGGTCGACCCCGACGAACTCGACGACCTGTGGCTCATCGGAACCGACTTCACGACCCCGGAGTCGCTCCACGTCGCCTCAGCGGCGGGAGACGCAGCGCCGATACCGCTCCGCCAAGCTCCTCACCGCTTCGCCGCCGATGACGTCGCCATCGAGCAGCGATTCACCGCGAGCGCCGACGGCACCCGCGTGCCGTACTTCGTCGTCGGTCATCGCGACGCTCTGGCCGTCGGAGACGGCGAGCGGCCGACGCTGCTCACCGGCTACGGCGGATTCGAGGTGCCGCGGCAGGCGGCGTACTCGGCTGTGATCGGGCGTTCGTGGCTCGCGGACGGCGGGGTGTACGTGCTCGCCAACATCCGCGGTGGAGGAGAGTACGGACCCGCATGGCACCGAGCCGGGCTCCGCGAGAAGCGGCCGCGCGTGTACGAAGACTTCGAGGCGGTCGCCCGAGCGGTGATCGACAGCGGCGTCACGTCAGCGAGTCGCCTCGGCATCTCCGGTGGATCGAACGGCGGGCTGCTCGTCGGGAACATGTACGTGCGAACACCCGAGCTCTTCGGCGCCGTCGTGTGCCAGGTGCCGCTGCTCGACATGCGTCGGTACCACCTGCTCCTCGCAGGGGCGTCATGGATGGCCGAGTACGGCGATCCCGACGATCCCGATGACTGGGCCTACCTGCAGTCCTACTCGCCGTATCAGCTCGTCGATCCCGACGTGGACCATCCACCGATCCTGCTCACCACGTCGACACGCGACGACCGCGTCCATCCGGGGCACGCCCGCAAGATGGCCGCGCGGCTCGCCGTGATGGGCAAGGACGTCACCTACTGGGAGAACGTCGAAGGAGGCCATGGCGGCGCCGCCGACGCGGGCCAGCAGGCGACCATGCAGGCGCTGATCTTCACCTTCCTGCGCGACCGACTGATGGCCTGACGCGGGCCCCGACGAGCGTGAGGTGTCCGGATTCGGCCCGGGCGGATGCGGACAGATTCGGCCCGGGCGGATGCGGACAGCTCAGCGACGGGTCGGCCGGGGAGACCGCGGGATCTCGAACGAGAGGTGATCGGTCGACGGGTGAGGCCGCGGCCCGCCGAGCGGTGAGATGGCGCGTTCGACGTCGAGTTCCAATCGCACGGTGGTTCCGGCGTCGGGGCGGTGGCGCATCTCGACGTCGCGACTGAACGCACGGGCGATCAGGAGTCCGCGACCGCTCGGCTGCGCGGGGTCGACCGACGTCGTGGTCGTTCGGTCGGCGTCGAGGTCGTCGGTGCCCAGGTCGTGGATCGTGATGACCGGTCGAGTGTTCGACCAATCGAGATCCACCCACACCTGGGTGCCCGCGTGCTCGACCGCATTCGTGACGAGCTCGGAGAACGCGATCTCCGCCAGATCGAGGTCCGCTCCCTCACGCGCGTGGCGAGCGAGATGCGCCCGGACCTCCCGACGCAGCGCGGAGGCTGCCTCGTGATCCGACGTCGGCAGAATCCACTGCACGTGAGGTTCATCGGCGCTCGTGACGGAGCCTTGAGACTCGTCGTCTCTCTTGAGGGGCTCTTGAGGAGTCCGAACGACCGAACGTGTGCGCACTCAACCATCGTCGTGTCCGTGCCGATGTCTCTTTCGTGAGCAACCAGGAGCGGAGCCGGGCGCGCGGGCCGCGTCTCATGGTGCTCCTGCTCGGTCTGGCCGTGTTGCCGCTGCTCGGCGTCGCGTCCGTCGGGTGGTC
Organism: Actinomycetota bacterium; assembly: GCA_039198505.1. Lineage (GTDB taxonomy): Bacteria > Actinomycetota > Acidimicrobiia > Acidimicrobiales > Ilumatobacteraceae > Ilumatobacter_A. The sequence continues at coordinate 3,994 of JBCCTP010000339.1, forward strand.
GGAGTACGAGAACGCCCGATCGTCGCGGATGCTCGCCGACGACGTGTCGGAGGCGATGAACGACGTCAGTGAACTCGACGAAGTCCGACTCGCGCTGACCGACGAACGGCTCTGGAGCGTCGCGTACGCCGGGATCGAGGACCTCGGCCTGCCGTTCGATCTGGTCGTCGAGATCTCCGGGCTCGACGTCGAAGGCGAGCGCGCAGCCGCGCGGAGGCGCGTGGACGAGCTCGTGCTCCGCGGCGCCGCGAGGCCATATCGCGACGACATCGTCGCGATCCGCCAGGCCTACGACACCCCGGCATGGCGAACCCTCGGACAAGAGCACGAACGCCTCGACGACGAGATCTCGACCATCAACGAGGAGAAGCGTCGCGAGCTGCTGTCGGCGGCCACCGACGTCCCGGGGGCGGGCGACGTGGTGCTGGCACTCAGCGTGTCGGACGCAGCCTCGACGGCGCGGATGGAGTATCGCTACCAGGTGCTGTCCTACGTTCGCATCGGATTCGCCGACTTCTTCGACGAGCAGCCCGACCTCCTCGCGTCGGCCGGGGAACGCGATCGGGTCGGCTCCGCACTCGGTCTCGTCGATGCCCTCCTCCCGTCCGAATCACCGACCCGCACCGCACTCGACGCGGTGGGCTCGTCGCCACAACTGACGGAGTTCGATGCCGCCTGGGTCGACGCGTTCGAGCGCATCGTGGACGGTGGCGCCGGCATCGACGGCACTGGTGATGCCATCGCCCGGCTCGTCGCAGCCGGCGAGACGTTGCAGACCGGTGTCGCCGCATTCGGCGCCTTCGACCGACTCACCGAGGTGGCGAACGACGAGGCGCGGCGGGCCGGCCTCACCGCCGCCGATGCGAGTGAGATCGACTTCCGGAACAGCGTGCTCGTGCTCGCCGCGCTCGCGGTGCTCGCCGTCGTGATCGCTGGTGTTCTCACGCGGTACATCGCTCGACCGATGACACGGCTCGCGGCTGCGGCGGAACGGCTCGGAGACGGAAGCGACGTCTCGATCCATCGACGAGGTCCTGCTGAGGTCCGCCACGTGGCCGACGCACTCGATCGTGCGGCGCGCGGTCTCGCCCAGGTCGAACGATTGGAGCACGAGGCCACACACGACGATCTGACCGGGGTCGCCACCCGGAGTCTCATCGAGAAGCGGTTGGGGCAGGCGATCGTCCGCCAGCGACAGGTCGGGGGTTTCGGGGCGTTCATGTTCGTCGACCTCGACCACTTCAAGAACGTCAACGACACCCACGGGCACCAGGTCGGCGACCTCGTGTTGACCACCGTGGCGGCTCGTCTCGGCGCGGCGCTCGAGATGGACGACGACATCGGGCGGTACGGCGGTGACGAGTTCGTCGTCG
>JBCCTP010000340.1:0-5354 GCA_039198505.1 Actinomycetota bacterium
CCCACCATCGATTGGACGACGGGGAGTCCGGTGGCCATCGCCTCGATCGCCGCGATGCCGAAGCACTCGCCGCGACTCGGGAGCACGAAGACGTGGGCGTCCCGGTACAGCGCGAGCAGCTCGGGCGTGTTGGGGTGCATGTCGCTGTGCACTCGCACCCCCGGGCGCTCATCGACCGGCTCGCGGGTGACGACGTCGAGCTCGCTGTCGTCGCGGGCGGTCGACTCCTTCCAGGCGATCAGGTCGTCGCCACCTTTGCGGGCGAAGTCACCGCCCACGAAGAGCACCCGGATCGGCGACCCGGGCGCCGGTGGAGTTCGTTCGACCGGCGTCCACCGCTCGAGATCGATCCCGGGCGGATTCACGACGACCTTGTCGGGGTCGGCGCCGTAGTCGTCGATCACCGACTGCGCCGCCCACCGCGACCACGCCTGCACACGGGCGACGCTGTCGTACACCCGCTTCCACAGGTGGTACTTCACACGCGCCACCGGTTCGGGGTCGGGAGTGGGGGTGTACTCGGGCATCGCGTCGATCAGCTTCGGCGTGGCGTCGCACTCGAGAAGGGTCGGGGTCGCCCGAAAGCGACGCACGAAGAACGGCGAGACGGCCGAGTTGGTGAAGATCGCATCGCTCTCGCCCGCCGCGAGCCCGCGTCGCATCTCGACACCCGCTCGGGAGACTCCGCGCACGTACCCGGGGACGATGCGGACGGCGTCGGACACCCTCTCGATCCAGCCGCCCTCCCGTTCGTAGCCGACCTCGATCCAACGCGAGTCGAGCCGCCCGTCGTCGTCGACCGCCCGACGGAGGTTCGAGTAGTTGGTGATGTGACCGGCGCTCTGTTCCATCGCGAACGTGACGCGCGGCCGCGATGACACCGGTGTCGACGACGAACCCATCGCCCCGGAACCTAACGGTCGGGCTCAGGGTTCCGGCCCGACGGACGCACATGGTGGCTGACCCACCGCGGAGAAGCGAGATTTCCGGGGAGATCTGTTAAGAGTTGTGCTTGATCACACATCTCCGTGTTCACGGGCCCGACTCGGTGCAACACTGCTCGCCGTGAAACGAGGTCACGTCGGGTGACCTCTCGGCGAGCACACACGGAGGAAACTCGCATGAACGTCGGCATTCTTGCGGGCGGCAAGGGGACGCGACTGGCGGAGGAGACGCAGGTCCGGCCCAAGCCCATGGTGGAGATCGGCGGCCGCCCGATCCTCGAACACATCATGGCGCACTACGCGCACTACGGGCATCGATCGTTCGCGATCGCGCTCGGCTACAAGGGCGAGGTCATCAAACGACACATGATCGACGCCGTCTCGCTGCGTGGCGACCTCTCGGTCGACCTCGGCACCGGCGAGATCGAGAGCCGTCCCGGACCCGCACACGACTGGCGGGTCGACCTCATCGACACCGGCCTCGAGACGATGACCGGTGGACGGATCAGTCGCCTCGCTCCGCACCTCGGCGACGAGACCTTCATGATGACCTGGGGCGACGGCGTCTCCGACGTCGACCTCGACGCGCTGCTCGACTTCCATCGCGCGCACGGCAAGCTCGTGACGCTCACGGCGGTCCGCCCGCCCGCCCGCTACGGACACCTCGTGTTCGACGGGGACCAGGTGGCCGAGTTCTCGGAGAAGCCCCAGATCGGTGAGGGGTGGATCAACGGCGCCTTCTTCGTGATGGAGCCCGAGGTCGTCGACTTCATCGACGGCGACCACGTGATGTTCGAGCACGCCCCGATGGAGCGCCTCGCTGCGGCGGGACAACTCATGGCCTACCGCCACGAAGGGTTCTGGCAGTGCATGGACACCCTGCGTGAGAAGACGATCCTGGAGAACCTCTGGGATTCCGGATCAGCCCCCTGGGCCCACGAGGAGTGGGCCCCCGAACGACAGGAGGTGGCCTGACATGAAGGTCGCACTCACGGGACACCGCGGCTACGTCGGAACCGTCCTCGCCCCCGCTCTCATCGATGCCGGCCACGAGGTCCTGGGCATCGACACCGACCTCTACCGGCACTCCACGTTCGGGCCGGCACCGAGCGAGGAGGGGATCACCACCCTCCGACGCGACATCCGCGACGTGACCGTCGACGATCTCGCAGGTGTCGAGGCCGTCCTCCACCTCGCCGGGCTCTCGAACGATCCACTCGGCGACCTCGACCCCGACCTGACCGATCAGGTCAACCGGGAGGCGACGGTGTCGCTGGCCGCCACGGCGAAGGCCGCCGGCGTCTCGCGATTCGTCTTCTCGTCCTCGTGCAGCAACTACGGCGCCGGTGTCGACTCGTGGCTCACCGAGGAGTCGGCGTTCAATCCGCAGACGCCCTACGGGCGGTCGAAGGTCGACGCCGAGGCCGGGCTGCACGAACTCGCCGACGACGACTTCAGCCCCACCTATCTTCGCAGCGGCACTGCATACGGGTTCTCGCCACGGCTGCGATTCGATCTGGTGATCAACAACCTCACGGCCTGGGCGTCCTGCACCGGCGCCGTCATGTTGAAGAGCGACGGCAGCCCCTGGCGCCCCGTCGTCCACGTCCGCGACATGTCCGCCGCGTTCGTCGCGACGCTCGACGTCCCGCGCGAGGTCGTGCACGACGAGGCGTTCAACGTGGGTCGGACCAGCGAGAACTACCAGATCCGCGACCTGGCCGAGATCGTGGCGAGCGTCGTGCCCGACAGCACGGTCTCGTTCGCCGAGGGCGCCAGCGCCGACACGCGCGACTACCGCGTCAATTGCGACAAGATCCTCGACCGCCTCCCGACGTTCCGCCCCGAGTGGACGGCGGAGCGCGGAGCGAAGGAGCTGTACGAGGCGTACCAGCGGATCGGCGTGACCCTCGAAGAGTTCGAGGGACCCACGTACCGTCGCATCGACCACATCCGCGGGTTGATCGACTCGGGCCGACTCGACTCGTCGCTGTGCTGGACCGAGACCGCCGCGGAGGTGGCGTCATGAGCATCTACGACGTCATCGCGCGTTGCCGCTCGTGTGGATCGACCGACCTCGAGACCGTCCTCGACCTCGGCACGACTCCTCTCGCCGACAGCCTCCTCACCACCGAGCAGCTCGACGAGCAGGAGCCGATGGTGCCCCTCACGCTCGTCGTGTGCCGAGAGTGCGCTCTGGCGCAGATCCTCGAGACGGTCGAGCCGGAGGTGCTGTTCCACGACCAGTACCCGTACTTCTCCTCGGTGTCGCCCCGCCTGCGGGAGCACTTCGGATCGAGCGCCCGCGACATCATCGCGAGCGAGGAGCTCGGCGCCGATGATCTCGTCGTCGAGGCCGCGTCGAACGACGGGTGCATGCTCAAGAACTTCGTCGAGGCGGGTGTTCCGGTGCTCGGGATCGACCCGGCGGGCGCTCCGGTCCGCGCGGCCATCGAGGCGGGCGTTCCGACGCTGCACGACTTCTTCGGACACGAGCTCGCGAAGACGGTCCGCGCCGAACACGGCGAGGCCTCGGTCTTCCTCGGGAACAACGTCCTCGCCCACGTCGCCGACCTCAACGGCTTCGTCGCCGGCATGGCCGAGCTGCTCGCCGACGACGGCCTCGCGGTGATCGAGTGCCCGTACGTGCTCGACCTGGTCGACCACGTCGAATTCGACACGATCTACCACCAGCACCTCTGCTACTTCTCGATCACGGCGCTCGTGTCGCTCTTCGAGCGTCACGGGCTCCGACTCGTCGACGTCGCCCGGATCGACATCCACGGCGGCTCGGTCCGACTGTTCATCCGGCGAGGGGGCGAGGTGTCCGACCGTGTCTCCGATCTGCTCGTCGACGAGCGTCGCCGCGGGTTCGACTCGCCGGAGGGCTACCGCCGCTTCGCCGATCGCGTCCGCGGGCTGCGGACCGACCTGCGCCAGCTCCTCGACGACCTCCACGCCGACGGCAAGCGGGTCGTCGGGTACGCCGCAGCGGCCAAGGCGACCACGATGCTCTCCTTCTGCGGGCTCGGGACCGACCACCTCGAGTACGTCTGCGACCTCAACGAGTTCAAGCAGGGCAAGTACATGCCGGGAAGTCGCCTGCCGATCGTGGCGCCCTCTCGGCTCGCCGAGGATCGACCCGACCACGTGGTGATCCTCGCCTGGAACTTCGCCGACGAGATCGTCCGGCAGAACTCCGACTTCGAGGCCGCCGGCGGGCGGTTCATCGTTCCCGTCCCCGATCCCCGAGTGCTCGAACCCGCCGCCGCAGGAGGAGGAGCGTCATGACCGCCACCGAGACCGAGACGTCCGACGTCGGCGGGGGGAACCCCGTCTGCCCCACGTGCGGTTCGACCGAGACGCAGCTCGCGTACTCCGTCGACGGCGTGCCGACCAACAGCGTCCTGCTCCTCGACAGCCCCGACGCGGCGCTGTCGGTGGCGACCGGCGACGTGCGGATCCGCCACTGCCTCAACTGCGGGCACACCTACAACGCGGCGTTCCGGACCGAACTCACCGAGTACTCCGGCCAGTACGAGTCCACCCAAGGGTTCTCGTCGACGTTCAACCGCTTCCATGCCCGGCTGGCCCAGGACATGATCGACCGGTTCGACGTGCGCGGACGCGACATCATCGAGATCGGGTGCGGTGACGGCGAGTTCCTGGTCCTGCTGTGCGAGCTCGGTGAGAACCGCGGGCTCGGGTTCGACCCGGCGTTCCACGAGGGCAACGTCCCGATCCAGCCCGACACCGAGATCGAGTTCGTCGCCGACTTCTACTCCGAGCAGTACAGCGATCGGTCGGCCGACTTCATCGTCTGCAAGATGACGCTCGAGCACATCATCGACACCGGCAGCTTCGTGGCGGCGCTGCGCGACGCGATCGGTGACCGCACCGACGTGCAGGTGTGCTTCCAGATCCCGAACGCCCGCTACGTCTTCGGCGACATCGCGTTCTGGGACGTGTACTACGAGCACTGCTCGTACTTCAGTCACGGCTCGCTGGCCTGGTTGTTCCGCAACAACCGGTTCGAGGTGACCGACCTCTGGACCGACTACGACGACCAGTACCTCATCGTCGCCGCCACGCCGACCGACGCGCCGACCGAACCGTCCCTGCCGGCCGAAGCCGACCTCGCCGCGGTGACCGACGAGGTGCGGTTCTTCGCCGACGAGGCGCCGCGCCGCGTCGCCGAGTGGCGTCGACGCCTCCAGGAGTCCCACGCGGCGGGCCGCACGACCGTGCTGTGGGGCGGCGGCTCGAAGGCGGTGGCGTTCCTCACCACGCTCGGTGTCGGCGACGAGATCGCCGCAGCGGTCGACATCAACCCGCGCAAGCACGGCACGTACCTCGGCGGAACCGGCCACAAGGTCATCGGGCCCGACGACCTCGTCGACCTGCAGCCCG
>JBCCTP010000341.1:0-5351 GCA_039198505.1 Actinomycetota bacterium
GAGGGCAAGTCGGGCGGCGCGTTCTGCATGCCGTTCATCGACGACCGGTCGCTCGTGCTGCTCAACTGGTCGGGATCGGCCGAGTCGGCCCAGACCACCGCGCACGAACTCGGCCACGCCTACCACAACACCACGCTCGCCCAGCGGACGAATCTGCAGCGTCGCCTCCCGATGGCGCTCGCCGAGACGGCATCGATCTTCTGCGAGACCCTCGTGGTCGAAGCGGGTCTCGAGCGGCTCCAGAGCGAGGAACACGCGACGGAACGCCTCGCACTGCTCGACGTCGACCTGCAAGGAACCAACCAGGTGGTCGTCGACATCCGCTCGCGCTTCACGTTCGAGACCGAGGTGTTCGCCCGACGTCAGCGGCGCACGCTGTCGCCCGACGAGCTGTCCGAGATGATGAACGAAGCCCAGGGCGACGCGTATGGCGACGGTCTCGATCAGTCGACCGCCCATCCCTACATGTGGCTCCTGAAGCCGCACTACTACAGCTCGCACTTCTACAACTGGCCGTACACGTACGGCCTGCTGTTCGGCCTCGGGCTGTTCTCCGAGTACCGATCCGATCCCGAGAGGTTCCGCGTCGGCTACGACGACCTGCTCTCGCGTGCCGGGATGGACACCGCCGAGCAGCTCGGTGCCGCATTCGGGCTCGACGTGACCGACGAGGCGTTCTGGACCGCCAGCCTCGACGTCGTCCGCGGACGGATCGACGACTACTGCGCACTCGCGTCGCAGATGTCGGCGCCGTCGTGAGTCGCGCCTCCACGCTGTACGACCTCGATCGGGGGGCGCTGGCGGACGCGCTCGACGGTGAGCCGCGGTACCGACTCGATCAGCTCTGGTCGGGTCTCTACGAGCAGCTCCGCTCTCCCGACGAGATCACCAACCTGCCGAAGGGTCTCCGCGCCCGGCTCACCGACGAGCTGCCGCTCTCGCTGACGGCCGTGACCGAGTCGGTGAGCGACCAGGGCGACACGATCAAGTTCCTGTGGGAGATCTCCGGCGGGGCGCGGGTCGAGACGGTGCTGATGCTGTATCCCGACCGGGCGACGGTGTGCGTCAGCAGCCAGGCGGGGTGTGCGATGGCCTGCGGGTTCTGCGCAACGGGTCAGGCCGGGTTCACCCGCCACCTCACGGTCGGCGAGATCGTCGAGCAGGTGGTCCGTGCCGCACGTCGAGCCGCCGACGCCGACCGCCGCGTGTCGAACGTGGTGTTCATGGGGATGGGCGAGCCGATGGCGAATCTGGCGAACGTCGTCCCGGCGACCGAGCGGATCCACGGCGACATCGGACTGTCGGCGCGCCACATCACGATCTCCACGGTCGGGCTCATCCCCGGCATCCGAGCACTGCGCGACGTCGAGCTGCCGGTCAACCTCGCCGTGTCGCTGCACTCGGCCAACGACGCAGACCGTGACGAGCTCGTGCCGATCAACAAGCGGTACCCCCTCGACGACCTGCTCGACGCGTGCGCCGACTATCTCACGGTGAAGAACCGCCGGATCAGCTTCGAGTGGGCGATGATCGACGGGGTCAACGACCGACCGTCCGACGCCGAGGAGCTCGCCGGACTGTGTCGACGGCTGCGCCCCCGGGCCCACGTCAACCTGATCCCCCTCAACCCCACCCCGGGGTATCCCACGAAGGGCACGCCGCTCAAGCGGGTGTACGAGTTCCGCGATCGCCTCGAGGACCTGGGAGCCAACGCCACGGTGCGCCAGAACCGCGGGACCGACATCGACGCCGCCTGCGGCCAGCTCGCCGCCGGCCAACCGGTGAGCGTTCAGTTCTCGTCGAGGTAGCGGGGGTTGGCGACGCGGAGCTTGTCCTCCACGGTCGCCCGGAGCTCGGCGAGGAGCTCGTCACGTCGGTCGTCGAACCGACCGGAACGGATGGACGCGGCGAGTTCGGCATCGTCGGCCACCCCCAGACGGTCGAGCCGCTGGCGGTGCGCTGCCGCCTGGTCGTCGCCGAGCGCCATTTCGCGTTCGACCATCGACAGGACGTTCACGGCCACGCGGGTGTGGAAGCGGAGCCGACCGGTGGTGTTCGCCGCGACGTCTCGCTCGAGCCACTCGCGGACCGCCTCGACCAGCTCGGCCGCCGTGGGCACGTCGTGCGGCTCAGCCATCGTCGCCTCCCCTCACCAGCGCCCCTCCAGCGCGTCGAGCAGATCGAGCTCGTTCTCGCAGACCCGCCGCCCGATCGCGGCGAGCTCATGGCTCCGCACCATGCCCGACCGGTGCGCGGTCATCTGTGTGATGCACATGATCCCCCACTTCCACACGCCGAGGATCTCCCACCACCGCACGGTCGCCGCGTCGACGACCATGCCCGACTCCGCCTCGTAGGCCGCGAAGAGCTGCTCCCGCTCGCCGAGCCCGGCGACCGGCGCGGACTGCCCGAAGCGCCACGCTCGGACGCACACCCAACCGAGGTCCTCCATCGGGTCGCCGAGATGTGCGAGCTCCCAGTCGATCACCGCAGCGAGTCCGTCGCCGTCGACGATCACGTTCCCGAGCCGGAAGTCGCCGTGAACGAGACACGGCGCACGCTCCGCCGGACGGTGCTCGATCAGCCAGCGACGGGCGAGTTCGAGCACGGGGTGCGGCTCGCCGACGTCGTCGAGGACCTGGGTGTAGAACTCGACCGGGTCGGCCGACGCCAGGCCGTCGACCGAGGTCGGATCGATCCGGTGGATCCGTGCCAGGGCCCGACCGAAGTCGCCGACGAGTCGAGGCCGAGCCTCGGCGTACTCGTCGTCGCGCTGGATCTTGCGGGCGATGGTCTCGCCGTCGATCGCCTCGAGGATCATCGCCGTGGTGCCGTCGCCGACGTCGTCGGCGTGGAGCAGAGCGGGTACGGGGACACCCGCCTCGCCCGCGGCGCGGACCACCGCCGCCTCGACGAGCATGTCGCGCTCGTCGCCCTGACGCTGGCGTTGGACCACGAGCGGTCGGCCGTCGGCGGTGAACCGCCACGTCTCCCGCGACGCTCCGCCCGACAGACGGGTCAGGTCGTCGATCGACTCGGCGCCGAGCGCCGACGCCAGCCAGCCGGCCAGCTCGCTCTTCGCTGCGGCGGGGTCGGCCATGGCCGACGATGGTCGCAGATCAGCAGCCGGCAGCCCGAACGGACGGCGTGGGATTGACCGCCTGCCCGCCGCCGGGGTGCACCTGGAAGTGGAGGTGGGGCACGCCGGTGGCGTTTCCGGTGTCGCCGTTGTAGCCGATGACGTCGCCCTGCTCGACCCGGCGGCTCACACCCTCGTAGCGGCTCAGGTGGGCGTAGTAGTACCGGTTGCCGTTGTCGCCGACGAGCGACACCGCGTTACCCCCGAGCCGGTTCTGCTTGAACGTGGCGAACCCGCCGATCACGGCGAAGATCGGGATCCCCGTCGGGGCGAGCATGTCGACGCCCTGGTGGCGCCGTCCGCCCGACCGCGGCGCGCCCCACGTGTCGGCGTACGCCGAACCGGGCATCGGGCAGATGATGTTGTCGACGTAGCCGCCGGCGGTGAACACACCCGACGGGTCGTTGCCGCCGCCGCCCTCGCCGGTGCGGCCACCGCTGGTCCCGCCCGAACGACCGCTGTCGGGCGGAAGGGTCGAGGCGGGTGGGAGGGTCGTCGTGGTCGTGGTGGTGGTCGGCCCGACGGGAACGTCATCACCGCTCTCGCCGGCATCACCACCGTCGTCGGGGGGCTCGACGAGCGTCGACGGCGGAACGGTGGTCGACGTGGTCGGGATCGTCTCGACACCGGGATTCGGGTTCGCCCGGGCCTCGGCCTCGGCCTGGCGGCGCGCTTCCTCTTCGAGCCGAGCCCGCTCCTCGGCGATCTGCGCTTCGAGCGCTCGCTGGACGGCCTCGTCCGCGAGACGTTCCTCCTCGATCGCGCGGAGCCGCTCGACCTCGGCGTTCGCCTCGTCTTGCAGGGCGAGGTACACGTCCTGCTGGGCCTCGACGTCGCGCTGCTGGTCGGCCACGTCGTCCTGCAGGTCGCGCAGGTCCTCCTCGGCCGCCTCGAACCGATCGATCACGTCGGCCCCCGTGTTGGTGGCGACGTCGACCAGCACCTCGGCCTGGATCTGGTCCTGCGGCCGACCGATCTCGGTGAGGAGCGGGATCCCGGCGGTTCCGCTCTGCATGAACCGACTCACGGCGACGTTCTCGACCTCACGGCGCAGCGCGTCGACCTCGGCCTGCAGCTCGACCTCTTGACCCTCGAGGCGCACGAGCTCGTCCTCGAGCAGCGCGAGCTGTGAGTTGGCCTCGAAGAACGCCTCGGCGGCGGCGTTGGCCCGGTCTCGGGCCTCGCGGATCTCCCGGGCGGCCTGTTCGGCGGGACTCTCGGACTGCGCCGAGGCGGTCGGACCCGATCCGACCAGCGGCGGGACCACCCCGACGGCGACCGCGGCGGCGAGGAGTGAGGCGATGAGTGGCGTCGAAGCGCGGCGACGGGAGGACGCGCGTCGCCCGGCTCCTCTCACGGCGGGCAGGGTAGACGACGTTACAGTCGCGTGACGGCCACCACCGGCTCGTTTCGTCGTGTCGACGGGCACCGGTTGCGTATCGGCATGTCGCAAGGGATTCTCAAGCTCGATCGGGTGGTCGTCCGCCGCGACGGCACCGAGATCCTGCGCGAGACGTCACTGTGCGTCGATCAGGGCGAACGCTGGGTGGTGCTCGGGCCGAACGGGTCCGGCAAGACCACGATGATGCGGGTGATGGCGTTGTACGACCATCCGTCGTCCGGAACGGTCGAGGTCCTCGGTGAGCGTCTGGGCTCGACCGACGTACGCGAGCTGCGTCGCCGTGTCGGCTACGCCGCGGCGGCGCTCGCCGATCAGCTCCGACGTGATCTCACCGCCCACGACGTCGTGAAGACCGCCCGATTCGCGGCACTCGAGCCGTGGTGGCACCGCTACGAGCCCGCCGACGACGAACGCGCCGACGAGTGCCTCGACCGGCTCGGCGTCGGCCGCCTGTCGCCGCGACGGTTCGGCACGCTGTCGTCGGGAGAGCAGCAGCGGGTGCTGCTCGCTCGCACGCTCATGAACGATCCGGCGGTCGTGCTGCTCGACGAACCCTCCGCTCGGCTCGACCTCGGTGGCCGCGAGCAGCTCGTCGGCACGCTCGCTGACTTCGCCGACGATCCGGAGGCTCCACCGTTCGTGATGGTGACGCACCATGTGAACGAGATCCCTCCCGGCGTCACACACGCTGCGCTCATGAGCGCCGGATCGGTGCAGACGAGTGGACCCATCGACGACGTCCTGACGTCGGCGGCCCTGTCCGACTGCTTCGGGTTGCCACTCGAACTCGAGCGGCGCGACGACGGCCGC
>JBCCTP010000342.1:0-5327 GCA_039198505.1 Actinomycetota bacterium
ACGTGACCGACCGCCGCGCCACCGGCGTTGGCGATGGTCTCGAGGGCCGTCAACGTGTCGCGAGCCGACCCACCGCCTTGCGACAGCGCCTCTTCCAGGGCGTCGTCGGACACTCCGAGACCTGCGTCGCCGGCGACCCACCGGGCGTGGTCGAGCAGCGTGTCGGACGGCAGCAGTCGGAACTGGTGATGCTGTGTCCGGCTCCGGATGGTGTCGGACATCTTCTGCGGATCGGTCGTGGCGAGCACGAACACGACGTGGTCGGGAGGCTCCTCGAGCGTCTTCAGAAGCGCCGCCTCGGCGGCCTTCGAGAGCATGTGGACCTCGTCGAGGATGTACACCTTGTGTCGACCCGGGGTCCCCAGTGACGCCTTCTCGATGAGGTCGCGCATCGCCTCGACGCCGTTGTTGCTCGCCGCGTCGAGCTCGTGCACGTCGTAGCTGGTGCCGCGCTCGACCGACAGGCACGACTCACACTCGCAGCAGGGTTCACCGTCGATCGGGTTCTGGCAGTTCAGGACCTTCGCGAGCACGCGCGCTGTTGTCGTCTTGCCGGTGCCACGCGGTCCGGAGAAGAGGTAGGCCTGACCCGCACGGCCCTCGGCGACCGAGTTCCGCAGCGCTTGCACCACGTGATCCTGGCCCTTGATCTCGGAGAATCGGCGTGGCCGGTACCGGAGGTACAGCGACTTGGTGGCCATCGGCGCCACCCTACCCACCGCTCACCGGCACGCTCAGATGACCGACGGGGCCGACCCCCGAGCCGAACGGACGATGCCTAGGGTGGCCCGATGGGCGGGCTCAGGACGCCGGGCGCGACGCACCGCTCCGGGGCGATCGCACTCGTCGCGACGGCGACGATCGCCCTGGTGGTGGGGTGCAGCACCACGTCGGGGACCGACGGCGGCGGATCGTCGGGGACCGACGGCGGCGGAGCCTCCGAGCCCGTGGACGTGACCGCCGGTGACTCCGCATCGGGATCTGCGGGCGGCGACGTCGAGGACGACGGGCTCGGCGACTACGTCGCGTTCATGGAGGCTCTGTGCGCGTCGACCGACGACCGCATCGACGCGCTGCCGTCTCCGCCCGACCAGATCCGCGCCGACCTCTGGGCCACCGAGGTGGCCACGGCATTCGCCCAAGAGCGCGACCGCGCCGACCTCGAGGCGCAACCACCCGACGACGTCCGTCGGGATCACCGCGCGTACGTGGAGACGACCGCCGAACTCGTCGACGCGTGGACAGCGCTGTCGACGTCCCTCGCCGCCGGCGCCGACGACATCGAGGATCGGCGCACCGACGTGACACAGCTCGCACTCGGCCGCAACGCCACGGCGGCGACGCTCGGCCTCACGACCTGCGACCGATCCTCCCCCTGACCGACCGCTCGAACGACGACACGGCGCCGTCAGGCAGCCGCGATCCCGAGCACCCGCAGCACTAACCTCGCCCCATCGTGACCGGACGCACACCTGTTCCCGCCGCCGCGTCCGTCACGTCACGCCCGCGGGCTGCGATCACGCTCGCGTTGGGGCTCCTTGCGCTCGCACTCCTGCTCGGCCTCGGCGGACCCGCCACGGCGAGTCCCGCCGAGAACACGCTGTCGACGTCGTCTCCGGCCAACGGCGCGATCCTCGAGTCTCCCCCGACGCGCATCGTGCTCACGTTCGCCCTCGAGATCGGCGACGAGAGCCAGTTCGACCTGTCCTGCTCCGCCGAGCCGATCGCACTGGGAGACATCGAGTTCGGCGACGACGGCCGCTCGATGTCGACCGACCTCACCGGCATCGCCGTGCCCGGCGGCGCCTGCTCGATCCGCTGGGCCACCACCGACGACGACGGCGTCGCCAACGGCGCCGGGAACCTCACGTTCTCGCTGCAGACCGGGACCGCCTCCACCGTTCCCACCATCGACGACGCCGGGGACACCACCCCCGCCACGACCGTCGCCTCGACCGCCGACTCGAGTTCCGAGGGGACGGCGCTCGCCGAGGGCGAAGTCGACGCACTGTCGCGCACCACCGAATCGAACGCGTCGGTGTTCATGGGCCGGCTGCTGTCCACGGTCGGCATCGCGCTGCTCTTCGGTGCGCTGGTCACCATCACGGCCGCCTGGCCCGAAGGCGTCGAGTACCTGGTCACCATCCGATTCATCCGCGGGGTCTGGATCCTCGCCATGGTCGGCACGTTCCTCTTCACCGCCGCGGCGGCCGGATCGGTCACGGGCGAGGGATTCGGAGCGGGACTCAACCCCGCGTCGTGGATCGACCTGATCGACTCCGACTGGGCCGGACGCGTGGTCCTCCTGCGGTTCGTCCTCGTCGCAGCGTCGGCATGGGTCGCGTTCCGGCCCGATCGAGTGCTCGACCCGGTCACCCAGCTGTCGGCCCTCGGAATCCCAGCGCTCGCCACGGCGACGGTCGGCATCTCGCGCACGCTCGGTGAGCTCGCGATCCTCACCAGTCTGCTCGGCGTCGTCCACGCCCTCGCCATGGCGGTCTGGTTCGGCGGTGTCGTCCTCGTGGCCCGAGTCGTCCTCGCGGGCCCGGGCGAAGAGGACCTGGTCCACGCCGTCCGCGGATTCGGCCGGATCTCGGTCGTGGCGATGGTGGTCACCATCGCATCCGGCGTGGCGCTCATGATCCGTCTCGACGGCGGCGCCCTCCTCGATGCCGGCCACGGGCGGTTGCTCCTCCTCAAAGCCGTGATCGTCGCCGTGATGATCTTCCTCGCCGTCACCGCCCGGCAGTTCGTGGCTCAGCGCGTGGCTCGCGCACACGAGATGAGCATCCCGCTCGCCGACCGTCTCCGGCGTGCGTTCGGCGCGGAGGCGGGCATCGGCGCCACCACGATGCTGCTCAGCGCCTGGTTGCTCGCGCTCGCCCCGCCCAACATCGACACCACGCCGCAGATCGCCTACGACATCCGCGCCGAACCCTTCGTCGACGCCACGTCGGGACTCAACGTCGAGTTGCGGATCACCGATGCACAGGTCGACGTGCCCGCCGGGATCGAGGTCACCGTGGTCGGACCCGAAATCGGGCTGACCTCGCTCGCCGTCGAGTTCATCGCGCCCGACGAGGGCACCGCCGCACCCGGCATCAGCCAGTCGGTTCCGCTCACGTCGCCCGGACGCGCCGTGCGGACCGCCGACGTGGGGATCCCGTTCTCGGTCGCCGGCGAGTGGTCGGTCCAGGTGCGGGCCGTCGTCGCCGGCACACCGGTGCTCACCGAGGCGCAGGGCCTCAACGTGTTGCAGGCCGACGGCACGGTGCTCGAGACCATCGTGACGCTGCCCACCGCCACCGTCGTCACCATCGCGCCGACCGACTCCGAGCCCGACGGCTGACGTCCCGCGTCGACTCGTCACCGCCGGAGCCGGACGTGGGGCCACCATCGGAGTCCGAGGGCGTCGCACCGACCCCGCAGCTCGAACGACCGCTGGCGCGACCGGCACCGTTCTCCACGTACACCGCGGAGGAGCTGTGGACCGATCCGCACACGTCGGCGCGAATGCTCGAGTTCCATCTCGACGAGAGCGTGGCGCTGGCGTCGCGACCGACCGAGTTCGTCACGCGGTCGTGTCGCTGGCTCGCCGACCTCGCCGACCTCGGCCCGACGTCGCGGGTGCTCGATCTCGGCTGCGGGCCGGGCCTGTACGCCAACCGTCTGGCCGCCACCGGCGCCGAGGTCGTCGGCGTCGACATCTCCGAGCGATCGATCCGCCACGCCGAACACACGGCCGATCCGACCGCCTCGCCGACGTACGTCGTCGGGAACTACCTCGACGCGCCGGTGCCCGGGGGGTTCGACCTCGTCCTCCTGGCGATGTACGACTTCTGCGCCCTCAGTCCGACGCAGCGACATCGGCTCCTCGTCCGCGTTCGCTCGCGGCTGCGAACCGGCGGTCGGTTCGTCCTCGACGTCTACGGGATCGACGCGTTTCGAGAGCGGACCGAGTCGATCACCGAGGCCCCGGATCTGATGGACGGCTTCTGGTCGTCGGAGCCCTATCGAGGTGTCCTGTCCACGTACGTCTACGAGGACGAGCGCGTCGTGCTCGACCGGTACGTGATCATCGAGTCCGATCGAACTCGCACGATCGACAACTGGCTGCAGTACTTCGACGAGACGACGCTCACCGGCGAGATCGAGGCCGCCGGTCTCGCCGTGGACCAGTTGGCCGGAGATCTCGCCGGTGCGCCGCTCACGTCGGATCGGCAGGACTTCGCCGTGGTGGCGACGCTCGGCTGAGCTCCGACGTCAGGGCCGTCAGGAGAACAGTGCGTCGAGGTCGACGGGCTCGGCGACGTCGAGTTGGTCGAAACGGCACGACTCGGGTGTCCGATCGGGTCGCCAGCGGACGAACTTCACTCCGTGGCGGAATCGGCCGCCCTCGAGTTGACCGAAGGTGACCTCGGCGACGAGCCCCATGCGGATCGGCACGAAGGAGAGGTCCTTGCCGACGTTCCACCGGCTCCCCGCCGAGGGCGCCGCCGGCCGGCCCTCCGCGGCGCGGCGATCGTTCTCGGCCTGGTGCTCGTCCTGCCAGAGCGCCCAGTCGACCCACGGGTGGCCGTCGAGCGCGTCGTGCGTACGCGGCTCGAGTTCGGCGAGCAGCTCGGCCCGCCGGGCCACGCTGAACGTCGCGGCGACGCCGACCGAGTGCAGGTCGCCGTCGGACGTGTAGAGACCGAGCAGGAGTGAGCCGACGCCCCGGCCGTCCTTGTGGATCCGATAGCCGGGAACGGCGCACTCGGCGGTCCGCTCGTGCTTGACCTTGATCAGCGACCGCTTGCCGGGTTCGTACGCACCGTCGCGGGGCTTGCCGATGATGCCGTCGAGTCCGGCGCCCTCGAATCGGCCGAACCACTCGTCGGCCTGACCCCGGTCGTCGGAGGCGGGTGTGATGCGGACCCGGTGTCGCGGTGCGACCACCTCGCGCAGCGCAGCGCGCCGCTCGACGAACGGACGCTCGATCAACGACTCGTCACCCACGGCGAGCACGTCGAACGCGATGAACTCGGCCGGCGTCTCGTCGGCGAGCCGGCGCACTCTCGACTCCGCCGGATGGATGCGCTGCAGCAGCGCGTCGAAATCGAGACCCCGGCGGTCGGCGTCGGCGACGACGATCTCACCGTCGACGATCACTCGATCGGGCAGGGCCGCGCGCAGTGGCTCGATGAGCTCGGGGAAGTATCGGGCCAACGGACGGAGCTTGCGCGAGAACAACTCGATGCGATCGCCGTCGCGGAACACGACGCAGCGGAACCCGTCCCACTTCGGTTCGAAGATCAGATCGTCGCGACTCGGGATCGAGCGGGCCA
>JBCCTP010000343.1:0-5295 GCA_039198505.1 Actinomycetota bacterium
CGCCGGTGATCGACTCGCCGACGTCACGCCGGTGATCGACTCGCCGACGTCACGCTTGTGATCGACTCGCCGACCACGCGGCTTCGGCGGCGCCGAGGTCGGTCGCCGGCGGGCCGTCGTGGGTGTACTCCGTGAGCATCGCCCGCCACGGTCCCGTGGCTTCGAGCTTGCCGAGGATGGCGCTCACACCCCAGATCACGCGATCGAGGATCACGAAGCTCGGCGGCATGTTGAGCTGTTCGATCACCGGTGCGTGCGGACCCTGCACGTCGAAGATGCGGGCGAGGGTGTCGCGCATCCAGTAGCGGGTGAACGTGAACTCGTCGGTGAGGTACGGAACGTACGGGCTCGACACGTAGTCGTACACGAGCGACGGATCGAGCCCGTGGCCCGCCCGCAGGAACCCCGACTCCTCCATCCGCCGCACGAGCAGGTCGGGGTCGCGGTCGACGATGATCGCATCCATCGACGGGCTCAACGTCTCCCACTCGCCCGGCGACCACCGCTTGACGAGGCCGTAGTCGAGGAACGTCACGCTCCCGTCGTGATGGAACCGGTAGTTGCCCGGATGCGGGTCGCCGTTGAAGATCCCGTACCGGTGGATCGCGTTCTGCGCGAACCGCCAGACGACCTCGGCGGCGCGCTGCTTGGTGTCCTCGGACGCCGACGAACGGAACTGATCGAACGTCATCCCGTCGACCCACTCGGTGGTGAGGAGCCGTGACGTCGACAGGTCGGGGACCAGCTTCGGGATCCGTACCCACGGATGTCCGGCGAAGCGCCGCTCGAACTCCTGGACGTTGCGCGCCTCGAGGGAGTAGTCGAGTTCCTCGCGCATCCGATCGCGCAGCTCGTCGACGAGGCCCTTCGCATCGAGCCCCCTGAGCATCATCGCCGAGAACATCGCGTACATCGCCTCGGCCGCGTCGAGGTCGCTCTCGATGGCCTCGTGGACGCCGGGGTACTGGACCTTGACCGCGACGTCGCGGCCGTCGGGTGTGACCGCACGGTGGACCTGGCCGATCGACGCGGCCGCGACCGGGACGTCGCCCCACTCGAGGAATACCCGCTCGGGCGCACGACCGAGATCACCCTCGACCACGGCGGCGGCCAGCGTGGGTGCCATCGGAGCGGCGTCGGCCTGCAGCGTGGCCAGTGCCTCCTGGGCCTCGTCGGGCAGCGCTTCGAAGATGAAGCTGATGAGCTGACCCGCCTTCATCAGCACGCCCTTCATCTCGCCGAGCTCCTTCGCCACGTCCTCGGCGGTGCGAATGGCGAACTGCTCGTCGAGCTCGGCTCGGCGCTCGGCGGCGGTGCCGAGACCGCGAACCCGCGACACCGCGAAGCGAGCGGAGTTCCGGGCGGACAGCTTCCAGACCTTGGCCGATCGAGCGAATCGGCTGGTGAGCGGCGAGTCCGTCATCCGCTTCGCCGCTGCGGTGAGACCGGCCGCGAGCGCGGCGATCGAGGCCAGGGAGGCGACCGACTTCGAGTTCATCGTGTGTCAGTCCGCCGCGTCGTCGGCCGGGTCGTCACCCGGGTCGTCGTCGGTCGAGTCGACGTCGGTCGCGGGTGCGTCGGCGGGTGCCGAGTACGTGCCGTCGGCGAGCTCTTGGAGGGCCCGTTCGACCCGGTCGAAGTCGGCCTCGATCGCATCGAGGTCGGGTGGGTCGGCCGCTGCGGAGGGCGACTCGACGGTCGGGTCGGAGACCGTGTCGTTCACCCCGCTGAAACTACTGCTCGGGCCGCAGGCTCGGGACCCCGTGGCGAGATGGTCCGGAGCGACCCGAGAGATCGGCGACGAGTGCCCGACGGTCGGGGAGAATCCCCGCCGACGCCTGCGTAACCTGTCCGGGTGCCCTCCGACCACGTCACGGCCGACGCCTCGACGTCGCCGCTGCTGTCGCTCCCCACGAGCGAGGTCGATCTCGGGCGCGTCGAGGCCGCCATGCGCGAGGCGGTGGTCACGTCCGACGAGTATCTGACCGAGATCGCGTCGCACCTCATCGTCGCCGGCGGCAAGCGGCTGCGGCCCGTGCTGTCCACCGTCGTCGCGCAGGTCGCCGGCGAGCCGGCGGGCATCGATGCGATCCGAGGTGGGGTCGCGTGCGAGCTCGTGCACCTCGGCTCGCTCTACCACGACGACGTCATGGACGAGGCCGAGACCCGTCGAGGCGTCGAGACGGTCAACGCCAAGTGGGGCAACCTCCAGGCGATCCTCGCCGGCGACTTTCTGCTCTCCCGTGCGTCCGAGATCGCCGCGTCACTCGGCACCGAGGTCGCCGGTCTGCTCGCCCGGACCATCGGCTGGCTCTGCGAAGGCCAGATCGAGGAGCTCCGGTTCACGTACGACGTCGAGCGCAGCGAAGCCAGCTACGAGGCGTCGATCCACGGCAAGACCGCCTCGCTGTACGGCACGGCGGCGCGGATCGGTGGGCTCGTCGCCGACCACGACCCGGCCACGGTCGAGGCGGTCACCGAGTTCGGCAACGCCTACGGCATGGTGTTCCAGATCGTCGACGACATCCTCGACGTCGTCGCCACCGAGGAGCAGCTCGGCAAGCCGGCCGGCCACGACATGGTCGAGGGTGTGTACACACTCCCGGTGCTGCGGACGATGTCGCTCGGTGGCCCCGGAGCCGACGAACTCCGGTCGCTGCTCGGCTCGCCGCTCGACGGCGACCAGCAGGAGCGCGCCCGGGCGATCGTGCTCCGAGGTGAGGGTGTCGCTTCGGCCATCACCACCGCTCGCGACTGGGTCGCCCGCGCCGAGAGCGCCGTCGACGGCCTCCCCGACACCGCCGCCACGAACGCGCTCCGTCGTTCGCCGGCCACTCTCCTCGACAACCTGACCGTCACCGCCTGAACCCGGCCAACGGGGCGGGTCGACCTCGCTCCCCGAACGCCGCCAGGCGCTCGCGCGGATCTCGATCCTGATCGGCCATGCTGGGGACGATGCGTGTGATCATCGTCGGCGCCGGCGAGGTCGGTCGGTTCCTGGCCCAGCGACTCGGCGCCGAAGGCAACGACGTCGTCGTCGTCGAACTCGACGAAGCGATCGCCGCCACCCTCGCCGACGAGCTCGACGTGCAGGTCGTGGTCGGGTCGGCCACCGTTCCGTCCGTCCTCGACGCGGCGGGCATCGATCGCGCCGATGTGCTCGCCGGTGTCACTCAGAACGACGAGGTCAACCTGATCGCGTCGCTGCTCGCCAAGGAGGCGGGGGTCGGCCAGACGGTCGCACGCATCCAGACCGAGGAGTTGCGCGGACCCGCAGGCCGTGCGCTCCGCCAGGCGATGAAGACCGACCTCATCATCGATCCCGACGCCGACACGGCCGACGAGATCCTCGAGCTCGCTCACGTGTCGGGTGCCGATGAGGTCTACCCGATGAGCGAGGGTGAGCTCCTCGTCATCGGTGCCGTGATCTCGCCCGACTCGATCCTCGCCGGCCAGACACTCGCCGAGGTGGGTGCGTCGTACGAGCCCGACTGGCGCTTCCTGTTCGGAGCGCTCACCCGCGACGGCGAGACCGTCATCCCGCGCGGCGATCAGCGGCTCGAGGCGGGTGATCACGTCCGCGTCCTCACCACACGCGATGCGCGCCACGAGATCCTCGAACTGGTGGGGGCGGCGCACCGAGAAGCCAAACGTGTGATGGTGCTCGGCGGTGGAGCCGTGGGCTCGCGCGTGGCGGAACAGCTCTCCGACGAGGGCGCCGACGTCGTCCTCCTCGAGCGGGACCCCGAACGGGCGAAGTTCCTCAGCGAGCGGCTCCCGTACGTGACGATCGTCAACGGCGACATCGAGGACGTCGACCTCCTCGCCGAGGAGTCGATCGGGTACCAAGACCTCGTCATCGCCGCGACCGGCGACGACGCCGCGAACGTCCTCGCCTGCGCCTTCGCTGCGTCGAAGAAGTCGACGTTCACGGTCTGCGTGCTCCACCGACTCACGCTGCTGCCGGTGGTTCGTCAATTCGGTATCGACGCCGCGCTGAGTCCGCGCACCGCATCGGCGAACGCCGTCCTCCGTCACGTCCGTGGCGGCAAGACCGCGTCGGTGGCGACCTTCCTCGAGAGCGACGTCGAGGTCGACGAGTTCCGCATCGAGCCCGGTGCACCGGCCGACGGGGTGCGCGTCGCCGACCTGCACCTGCCGCACACGATCGTCCTCGGCGCGGTCATCCGCCCCGGGGAGCCGGGCAACATCGTGCGCGGGAGCACCATCCTCCACGCCGGCGACAACGTCGTGGTGTTCGCCCGCCCCGACTCGGTGCCGGCGTTGCTCGAGGCGTTCTCCGCGTGAGCGCTGCGCTGCGGCGACCGTTCGATCACGGCCGACCGACCCTCGTCGGACACATCGTCGGGATCACGCTCGCGGTCGTCGGAGCGGGCATCGTCGCCGCGGCCATCATCGATCTCGTCGACGGCGGCCCCGACGTCGCAGCGCTCACCGCCACCGGTGTGGTCACCGCGGCGATCGGTGTGGGCCTCTGGAAGCACACCACCACCCCGAAACAGATGCGCGTCCTCGACGTGTTCACGGCGGTGACCGTGACGTGGGTCGTCATCGCCATCGCCGGGGCCGTTCCGTACATCGTGACCGGTCACTTCGTCCGGATCGACGACGCGCTGTTCGAGTCGATGTCGGGATTCACGACCACGGGCGCGACGGTCACGCCCGACATCGAGGCCACGTCGAAGGGCCTGCTGTTCTGGCGATCGACCACTCAGTGGATGGGTGGGATGGGCGTCATCGTGCTGGTGGTCGCGGTGCTGCCCACGGTCGGGTCGGGTGGGATGACCCTCATGCAGGCCGAGGCCCCGGGCCCCACCGGAGAGCGACTCACTCCTCGTGTGCGCGAGACGGCTCGTCGGCTGTGGGCGGTGTACCTCGGCCTCAGCGCGCTGCTCGTGGTGGCGTACATGCTCGCCGGGATGAGCCTGTACGACGGGGTGAGTCACTCGTTCACGACGGTGTCGACCGGCGGCTTCTCGCCGTACCAGGCCTCGCTCGGCCATTTCGAGAGTGCGGCGATCGAGTGGATCGCGATCGTCGGCATGTTCCTCGCCGGCGGCAGTTTCACGCTCTACTACCGAGCGCTGCGCCGTGATCCGAAGCCGCTCCTGAAGTCGACCGAGTTCCGCGTGTACCTCCTCGCCGTGGCCGCCGTGGCGCTCTGGTCGTTCGTGACGTCGGGCAACGGAGGGGGGCAGTCCGCGGGCTTTCGCGACTCGCTCTTCACGACCGTGTCGACGGTGACGACCACCGGGTACGTCACCGCCGAGTACG
>JBCCTP010000344.1:0-5293 GCA_039198505.1 Actinomycetota bacterium
ACAGGTGAGCGAGGTGGCGAGACGAGCGCTCGAGGTCCGCGGCCGACAGATCGTGTCGAGCCTGCGGGTGCAGCGGCTGGCGCAGCGCGACCCACTCGATCCGCGTGTGCTCGCCTCGGGCGTAGGCGTAGAACGTCGTCGGGTCCGCAGGGTCCGGCAGTCGAACGACCACGCCCGTCGGTGGACTGTCAGCGACCCCTTCGCCGGGAAGGACGTCGAAACCGGCGGCAGCGCGGACTCCCACTGCGATGTCGTCGTGCACACGAGTGACGGCCTCGACATCGATCGACGGTCGACCGATCGACGACAGACCGTGCTCACCGGTGTCCACGACGACGGGGAGCGAGGTGTCGACGGGCGGGATCCGGCCGCTGACCGCTCCCACGACCACGCCGCCCACGTCGTCACCGGGGACGGGAGCCGACCAGGCGTCGAGCCCGACGAACACCGGACGCCGCCCACTCGACTTCAGTGCGTCGACCAGAGATCGAGGTGCGTTGGCGCCGACGGCGACCGTGGCGCCAGGAGCGAAGGCATCATCGAATGCTCGGCGGCGCCGGCTCGCCAGGTCAGCGGATGCGTCGACGCCGTCGAGGGTGTGCTCGACGGTGTTGGTGCCACGAAAGTCAGGTCCCCGCACGGGGGAGCCGTACACGCCGAGCGCTCAAAACCCACCACGCCAACGGCGTTGCCACCTTGTTGCCTCGACCGAGAAGGTGTCGACCGACGAGGTGTCCATGCGGGCCAAGTCTAGCCACCGACTGAGAATCACTCTCACTCGTCCGCTCGAGCCAACAGAATCACATGCATGTCGTCCAGGTGACGGCCGCGTTGCATTTACGTGACGCTGCGACCAGACTCGCGCCTTCGAACGCCATCGGGTCCGTCCGGTGGCGAGTTGGGACTCAGCAGGGCGATGAACGACACCGACGACTTCTGGGGCGACGTGCCCGACTGGGACGACCGGCCCGGTCGATCCGATCGCCGCTCCGATGCCCGCCGACCGTCCGCCGTCGACGGTCTCGGTGCGACGGTCCGCCGCTGGTGGGACCGTGCCCTGTCGGGCGACTCCGACGCCACCCGCACCCACGGAATTCCCCGACCCGACCGGAACGGCGTCACCGACGACGCGCGGGACGACCGCAGCGCCCACCGCGACCCCACGCCGCATCGGCAGGCCGCCCGTCGACGCTCGGAGCACCCGACCCACGAGACCGTCGCGCACCACGACCTCGACGCCGCGTTCGCCACCGGTGACGCCGAGGTCCGACGCGACGGCATCGATCCACTCATCCTCCGCGTGGGTGCGGTCGTCGTGACGCTGACCCTGCTCCTCCCCTTCGTGATCGGTGGCGACGATCCGACCGACACGATCACCGGAGCACCGGTGTCCGACGTCGCCGACGTGTCGACCGTGACGCTCAGCCCGTCGAGCGCGCCGGCACCCGACACCGGAGGGGCACCCCCGGCCTCGGGCACGCTCCTCGACCCCGCCACGCTGCCGCCCGCCATCCCCGTCAACGAGGTCGGCGGCGACACGACCGACACCATCCCGGACACCACCCCGGCCGAAGAGACCGCGCCCAGCACCACCGACGGCGACGAGCCGGTCGGCACCGACGTGCCGGACGACGGCGACCCCGGCGACGGCGACGAGGGCGATGGCGACTCGGGGGACACCGGCGAGACCGGCGACGCCGACGAGACGACGGGCGACGGCACCGGAGCATCGACCGGCGCCGTGACCGGCTCGGCGACGGCTGACGAGGGCGCCAGCCGCGAAGCCCGCGACTGCGCCATCGAGTACGAGGTGGTCGCCGGAGACTTCTGGCTGCGGCTCGCCGAGGAGGCCGGAGTCCCGCTCGCCGACCTGCTCGACGCGAACGCCGCCACCACGTCGACACCCCTCTTCCCCGGGTCGACCATCTGCCTCCCCGCGGGCTCCCGCACCCCGAACCCGCCCGATGACGTCACCACCACGACGGCGACGCCCACCACGACGACCACCACCGTCCCGGTGCGCGACGTGCCGGAGACCGCCGACGAGATCCAGCAGCTCATCCGCGACATCTGGCCCGACGACCTCGAGGAGCGGGCCATCGAGATCGCGTTCCGCGAGAGCCGGTTCGACCCCCGAGCCAAGAACTTCTGCTGCTACGGCATCTTCCAGATCTACTGGTCGGTCCACCGGAGCTGGCTCGCCGACCTCGGCGTCACCTCCGACGAACAGCTCTACGACCCCGAGACCAACATCACCGCCGCTCTCGTGCTGTACGAGCGTGCGGGCGGATGGGGTCCCTGGGGATTCTGAGTCCGTCCGAACCGGTGACGCATTCCGCTCGGAGAGCTCTAGACTGTTGCGGCCTTCGGGCACCAGCGCTCGTAGCTCAATGGATAGAGCACTTGACTACGGATCAAGCGGTTGGGAGTTCGACTCTCTCCGAGCGCGCTGCCGAGTCCCCGAGTGATCACGCTCGGGGACTCGTCCGCGTCGGGGCGCCGATGCACACCCCGATGCGACCTTCGTCAGAGACTCGACACAACTTGGCCGGCCATCCACCCAACGTGACGTGTCGATTACGTTCGCTCAAGGTCGCTCACGGAGCGACCGAGAGGGATCCATGAGGCTCATCAGGCTCATCGCGTTGTTCGGCAGCCTGATGCTCCTCGTTTTCTCGGTGTCGCGGGTCCTCGACGAGCGTGCCTCCGAGCGCGACGAGCAGGAGGATCGGGCGATCGGGGCGATGCTCCTGACCGAGACGGCGATCATCGAGCGCGTCGACGCGCTCCGCGCGCTCGTCGGCTTCGCGATCGAGAGCCCCGAGGCCGATGTTCTCGACCTGACCACGTCGACCCGCGCCATCGTCGGCGACGGATCTGCGTGCCTGGGCATCACCGCCGCCGACTGCAGCGACGGCGATCTGCTCTCGCTCGGCATCGTCAGCGAGCTGCTGTCCCGACAGGATCCGGCGCAATCGACCGTCGCGGGAATCGACGAGGCGACGAACTCGGTGGTGGTCGTCGCCGCCACCGAACGCGACGGTGCGCAGGTCACCGCCGTCGTGCAGACCCCGATCGTGGCGATCAGCGCGATCGACCTCGTCGAGACCTCGGAACGCGTCGACGCCGACGTGAACGACTCCGGCACCACCGACGACGCCGTCCAGATCACCGTCGAGACCTTCGTCCCCACCGTCGACGACGACGGGACGACCACCGGCACGGTTCTCACCGTGGCCGACGGCCGCCGGACCGCGTCGATGCCGCTCGCCGCCCCCTTCGATCAGGGCATCCTCCTCGTGAGTGCGTCCGTCGACGGGACGATGGGACTCGCCGGAGACGCCACCGGTCTCTACGCCACGCTGCTCCTGCTCAGCACCGTCCTCCTCGGACTCGCGGCCTGGACCTTCCTCGCCGAGCGCAGCAGCCTCGAGAAGCGGGCGACCACCGACGACCTCACCGGCCTCGTGAATCGCCGCGAGTTCGAGCGCCTGGCGATCGAGGAGATCGAGAAGTCCGAACGCCTCTCCTCGGGTGCGTGCATCATGGTGATCGACCTCAACGGGTTCAAGGAGATCAACGACACGCACGGGCACCAGTTCGGCGACCTCGTGCTCAAGGCCGTGTCCGAGCGCCTCGTGTCGGCGGTGCGCGACACCGACCGCGTCGGTCGGTGGGGCGGCGACGAGTTCGTGATCCTCCTCCCCGGCCTCGAGGAGCGCTCGGCCGTCCGCAACCGTGCGGAGCGGATCTCCGACGGGCTCGCCGAGTCGCCGGTCGTCGGCGACATCCGCATGCAGGCGAGCATCGGCGCCGCCATCTTCCCTCGCCACGGCCGCGATCTCGACTCACTCATCCGCACCGCCGACGTGGCCATGTACGAGGCGAAGACCACGGGGGTCGGTCACCGCATCGCCGACACCATCGCTGCGGCCGACGACGAGCTGCAGTCGCCGTCGGGCGGGCGAGCGGCCGTGTCGACCTACGACTACATCGGACCCGATCGGCGCCGGGCTCCCGTCCCGCCTCCACCGGGCGACGATCCCGAACTCCAGCCGGCATCGTCCCGCGACGACACGGGCTCGACGCTGCGTCCCCCCGAGTAGCGGACAGACGTCCCACCGCCCGACGACGGGACGAACACCGCGTCCGCTCGACGTCCGCCGGACGGTCCGAGAGGTCGCCGACGGACGGCGGACCTAGGCTCGGTCGCCGTGCCGAACGATGTGCTGTCCGGGAAGCTCTCCGGGTTCGGAACCACGATCTTCGCCGAGATGTCGGCGCTCGCGGTCTCGACCGGTGCCATCAACCTGGGCCAGGGATTCCCCGACACCGACGGCCCGGCCGAGGTGCTCGACGCCGCGATCGACGCGATCCGTCGTGGCGTCAACCAGTACGCCCCCGGGCTCGGCGATCCCGATCTCCGACTCGCCATCGCGGAACACCAGAAGCGCTTCTACGACATCGACCTCGACCCCGACACCGAGATCACGGTCACGGCCGGCGCCACCGAGGCGCTCGCCGGTGCGCTGCTCGGCATCCTCGATCCCGGCGACGAGGTCGTGCTGTTCGAGCCGATGTACGACAGCTACCGGGCGGGGATCGCGTTGGCGTCGGCCGTGCCCGTGCCGGTCCTCCTCCGCCCCGGTGACGACGGGAAGTTCCACTTCGACGAGGTCGAACTCCGCTCCGCGATCAGCCCGACCACCCGGATCCTCCTCCTGAACACGCCGCACAATCCGACCGGCAAGGTATTCGACGACGACGAGCTGCGTCTCATCGCCGAGGTGGCCATCGAGCACGACCTGATCGTCGTGACGGACGAGGTCTACGAACACCTCGTCTTCGACGGGGCGACGCACACGCCGCTGTCGACGTTTCCCGGGATGGCCGAACGGACACTCACCATCTCGTCGGGCGGCAAGACGTTCCACACGACCGGCTGGAAGATCGGCTGGATGACCGGTCCGGAGGAACTGGTCACCGCCGCCCGAACAGCGAAGCAGTTCCTGACGTTCACGAACGGTGCGCCCTTCCAGCCGGCGATCGCCGCAGGACTGAGGCTCGGCGACGCGTATTTCGATCGACTCGCCGGCGATCTGCAGGCGGCTCGCGACCGGTTGGCCGGAGCGCTCGTCGATGCCGGCTTCTCGACGTTCGTCCCCGACGGCACGTACTTCGTCAACGTCGACATCCGGTCGGTCGGCGCCGACGACGGGATGGCGTTCTGCAGATCGCTCCCGACGACCGCGGGCGTCGTCGCCGTCCCGGACGAGGTCTTCTACTCCGACCC
>JBCCTP010000345.1:0-5289 GCA_039198505.1 Actinomycetota bacterium
CGGCCCGCCACACGCGGAGGTGGGCCGTGACGCCGGCCAGGTCGACCTCGACCACGACGCCCGTGTCGACCAGTCCGAGTCCGTCGGGGTCGAGACGAGGGTTGCGCTCGTGCTGCCAGCCGTCGGGATCGAGTGTCTGGCGGAAGTACCCCTCCGCGTAGAGCAGGCCGACCCCGATGAGCGGCACGCCGAGGTCGCTCGACGCCTTGAGGTGGTCACCGGCGAGCACGCCGAGGCCCCCCGAGTACTGGGGCAGCGCCTCGTGGATCCCGAACTCGGGCGAGAAGTACGCGACCGAGCGCAGCGGCGATCCGGGTTGTCCGCCGTCGCCGGCGGCCGCACGGTCACCGAACCAGGACGGCCCGGTGATCGCCTCGTCGAGGCGCCGGCTGGCGGCGTTGACGGCCTCGACGAAGTCGTGGTCGGCGGCGAGCTCGTTCCACCGCTCGACGGGAATGCGACGGACGAGGTCGGTCGGGTGCTGGCCGGTCCGGCGCCAGCTGCGGTCGCCGTCGCGCCCGTCGAGGCGGTCGAAGATCACGGCCAGCTCGCGATCCCAGGCCCAGTGGAGGTTGGACGCCAGCGTGGGGAGCGCGGCGAGGGCATCGGGGACCTCGGAGGTCACCGTGAACTGATGGAGTGGACGCACTCGGGCAGCGTATTGCTCACTCCGCGAGGTGCTGCGCGCCGGCTCAGCTCCGGGGCCGGAACCTCTCGATCGTGTCGCTGTAGACCTCGGCGGTGCGCTCGGCGATCGACTCCCAGGCGTACTGATCGCGCACCAGTGTGTGTGCGGCGGTCGACAGCTGTTCCCGCATCAGTCGGTCGGTGAGCACCAGCTCGATGCAGTGGGCGAGGTCGTCGGGGTTGCCCGGCTCGAACGTGAGACCGGCGTCGGTGTCGGAGACCAGCTCGGCGAGCCCACCGGTCCGGGCGACGATGAGCGGTGCTCCGGCCGCGAGTGCTTCGAGGGCGACGATGCCGAACGGTTCGTACAGCGACGGGATCACGACACATCCGGCGCGCTGCAGCAGTCGGCGGAGCTCGTCGGCGCGGAGGAAGCCGGGGAGCTCGACCACGTCGGAGACACCCTCG
Source organism: Actinomycetota bacterium (assembly GCA_039198505.1). Taxonomy (GTDB): domain Bacteria; phylum Actinomycetota; class Acidimicrobiia; order Acidimicrobiales; family Ilumatobacteraceae; genus Ilumatobacter_A. The sequence continues at coordinate 1,096 of JBCCTP010000345.1, forward strand.
ACGTCGATGCGGGTCTGCAGCTCGGGGAGGTACGAGCCGCGTCCGGCGATGACACACGACGACCCGTCGACGCGGCTGCGGACCGAGGCCATCGCCGCGGCGAGCACCTGGAATCCCTTCTCGAACTGCACGCGTCCCCACGACACGACGAGCGGCTCGCGGTCGGGCGGTGTGGCATCGGGGTCGACGCCGCCCCAGAGCGCCGGGTCGATCCCGTTGGGGATCCGGATGATGCGGTCGGGCGAGATCTCGAAGTTGTCGACGAGCTGGTCGACGATGAACCGCGTCGGGCTGATGAGCCGGTGGGCGCGGAACGCGAGCCACCACTCGATCGCGGAGATGTCGGTCGCCTGGCCCGGTGGCAGGTTGCCGCCGTGGCGGACCCGTTCGGTGCCGTGCATCGTGAGGACGAAGGGCACGTCGTACAGCTCGGCGAGGGTGTCGGCCGGCCACCCGACTCGCCAGTCGTGTCCGTGGACCACGTCGGGACGCCACCCGTCGAACCGGCGCTCGACCTCTCGCGACAGTTGCACGAGCCCGTGCCCGGTCGATGCAGTCTGCGCCAGCATGCGGTCGGGCGGGATCCACGGCACGTCGTGTGGTGTGCGGAGGACGGGGACGGGCCCGGCGAGGTCGGCGGCTCGATCGGCTCGCGGGTCGTCGATGGTGAGCACGATCACGTCGTGGCCCGCCTGCGCGAGCGAGTCGGCGAGGCCGACCACGTGGGCCGCCGTCCCCCCGGAGACCTGAGGCGGGAAGTCCCACGCGAGCATGAGGATCCGCACGTCGTCACCCTAGGTTCCGGAGCCTCGCGGGTACGGTGACGTCATGTCGGCCGACGAGGCGCTCACCCCGGGGTCGCTCGACCTCCATCTGCTGGGTGAGGGCAGCCATCGGCGGCTGTGGGACGTGCTGGGTGCGGTGCCGTCGGTGGGCGGGTCCGGGACCCGATTCGCCGTGTGGGCTCCCCACGCCGCGTCGGTGGGGGTGGTCGGAGACTGGAACGACTGGCGTGCCGAGCCGCTCGACCGCCTCGCCGACAGCACGGGTGTCTGGTCGGCCACCGTGGCGGGAGCGTCGCCCGGCGACCACTACAAGTTCGAGATCGCCACCCCCGACGGTCGGCTCCTCCGCAAGGCCGACCCCTACGCGCGCCAGACCGAGGAGCCACCGAGCGACGCCAGCATCGTCTCGTCGGCGGCGCCGTTCGAATGGGCCGACGACGAGTGGATGCTCGACCGGCACCGCGTCCTCGGTGGTGCGGCTCCGCTGCGCATCTACGAGGCCCACCTCGGGTCGTGGAAGCGTGGAGTCGACGATTGGGACGCCCTCGCCGACCAGCTCGGAGCGCACGTCGAGCGGCTCGGCTTCACACACGTCGAGCTGCTGCCCATCGCCGAGCACCCCTTCGGTGGATCGTGGGGCTACCAGGTGTCGGGCTATTACTCGCCGACGGCGCGTTTCGGTGATCCCGACGGCTGCCGGCGGTTCGTCGATGCCATGCATCGGCGCGGGATCGGGGTGATCGTCGACTGGGTGCCGGCGCACTTCCCGAAGGACGAGTGGAGCCTCGGACGATTCGACGGAACGCCGCTCTACGAGTACGCCGACCCGCGCCGCGGCGAACACCCCGACTGGGGCACCTACGTGTTCGACTACGGCCGCAACGAGGTGCGCAACTTCCTCGTGGCGAACGCTCTGTACTGGTTGAGCGAATTCCACATCGACGGTCTGCGCGTCGACGCGGTGGCATCGATGCTGTACCTCGACTACTCGCGCAGCCCGGGCGGATGGTCACCCAACGAGTTCGGTGGCCGCGAGCACCTCGAGGCGATCCGCCTGCTGCAGGAGGTCAACACCGTCGTCGGTCAGGAGTTCGGCGACGTGCTGATGATCGCCGAGGAGTCGACGGCGTGGCCCGGAGTCACGCACCCGGTGTCGGGCGGCGGGCTCGGGTTCAGCCACAAGTGGAACATGGGCTGGATGCACGACACGCTCGGCTACCTCGAGCGCGACCCGGTGCATCGGAGCCACCATCACAACGAGCTCACGTTCGCCCAGCTCTACGCGTACAACGAGCGCTTCGTCCTGCCGCTGAGCCACGACGAGGTCGTGCACGGCAAGGGAAGCCTCCTGTCGAAGATGGGCGGCGACGACTGGCAGCAGTTCGCAGCGTTGCGGGCACTGTTCGGCTGGCAGTGGTCGATGCCGGGCGCCCCGCTCGTCTTCATGGGTGCCGAGTTGGCTCCGTGGCAGGAGTGGAACGATGCCGCTGAACTCCCGTGGCATCTGCTCGACCACGCGCCGCACCGGGGTGTCCATGAACTGCTCGGCGAACTGAATCGGCTGAGCGACGAGTTCCCCGCGCTCTGGCGGCGCGACGCGGACCCCGGCGGGTTCCAGTGGCTCGACGCCGACGACGCCGAACACAGCGTCTATTCGTATCTACGGTGGGACGAGCACGGCGCGTCGACCGTGGCCTGCATCGCGAACTTCACCCCGGTGCCGCGACCCGGCTACCGGCTCGGACTGCCGTGGGCGGGCGACTGGGAGATCATCCTCGACACCGACGCGGCGGCGTGGTGGGGGAGTGGGTTCCGAGGAACCGACGGCGTGATCACGGCGACCCACGACGAACCGTGGCAGGGGCAGGGGTTCTCGGCGGTCATCGACGTCCCGCCGATGTCGCTGCTGTGGCTCGCGTCGAACCGGCCTTGATCGCGACGACTCCCCGGGCCCGACGGAGTGGGTGATCTCGAGACCACCACGGTCGTCCTCCTCGTGCTGGCCGCCCTCGTGGGCGGTCTCATCGACTCCATCGCCGGCGGCGGCGGGCTCATCGTCGTGCCATCGCTCGTCCTCGCCGGCTTGACGCCGCTCGAGACGCTGTCGACGAACAAGGCGCAGGCGGTGTTCGGAACGGGCACGTCGTCGACGACGTATGCACGGGCGGGACTCGTCGATCGTCGCCGGGTCGTGCCGTGGGCGTTGGCGTCGGGTGGGGCGTCGGCCGTGGGCGCGCTGGTGGCCTCGTCGCTGCCGGAGGACGCCCTCGAGGTCTTCATCCCCGTCGCGCTCGTGGTGATCGCGGTGTTCTTCGCGGTGCGGCGTGACCTCGGCGACGAGGACCGTGCGGCTCGCTGGTCGCCCGTGCTGGTCGGTGTGAGCCTGATCCCGGCGATCGGCTTCTACGACGGCGTGTTCGGACCGGGGACCGGATCGTTCTTCATGATCGCCCTGGTCGGGCTCGCCGGACTCGGCGTGCTGCGGGCGACGGCGCACACGAAGGTGCTCAACTTCGCCTCGAACGTCGGGGCGCTGCTGGTGTTCGCGTTCACGGGCGAGGTCCTGTGGGCGCTCGGCATCGCCATGGGTGTCGGCCAGGTGCTGGGCGCGTCGATCGGCTCGCGGCTCGCGATCCGGCGCGGCGTCGGCCTGATCCGCCCCCTCCTCGTGGCGGCCTGCATCGCCGTCGCGCTCCGTGAACTGTTCGGTTGACAACCGACGCAGCGCGGCCAGCCGCCATCGGCCGCGTCGACTCTGACGTCGCCGAGGTCCCGGCGCCGACGTCAGCCGAACGGCAGGACGGCCTCTCGTCGCCATCCGCCGTCGTCGTCGCTGACGCACACGGTGAGGCCCGAAGCTCGACACGACACCGGCAGACGGTGACCGATCGAGTCACGCAGGCGACCCGCGAACTCGTCGGCGTCCTCCGCCTCGACCTTGGCGACGGTGAGGTGTGGCTGCGACCCGATGAACTTGCCGCCGTACGGCGGGAAGTCGGGGAAGGCGGCCCAGATCGCCTCGGTGAGTCGACGGAACGGATCGTCGGGGGACGGTCGCAACCAGACCGCGTTCGGGAAGGCCCCGATGTCGGTCAGCTCGAACTCGAACGGCCGAACGGTCGAGACCACCTCCCCGAGCCCGGCGATCACGGACTCGTCGAGGTCGTCGTGCTCGACGAAGGGATACAGCGCGGTCACATGAGCGGGGATCCCGAGTTGCGCGCCCGGGTCGTGAGCGAGCCGCCACGGGCCGACGAGCTCCTCGGCTTCCGTGACCTCGACGACCAGTGCCGTCTCGCCCGATGCGATCTCCGAACCCACGTCCCGCCGTTCGCCGTCTCGCCGCCGCTCAGTCGAGCGTCCACCAGTAGTTCACGTCGCCGAGCGGCTTGCGGTCGCCGCCGAGCGA
>JBCCTP010000346.1:0-5265 GCA_039198505.1 Actinomycetota bacterium
CGCGCAGTCACCGGTCCGTGACGAGCCTGGCTCGTCGCGCGCAGTCACCGGTTCGTGACGAGCCAGGCACGTCGCGAGCGGTCGACGTGGCAGGCTCGGCGGGTGGAGATCGCCGACGTCACGACGTTCGTCATCGCCAATCCGCCGCCTCGCTTCGGCGGGCGGTACTTCATCGTGGTGAAGATCACGACCGACGCCGGTGTGGTCGGCTACGGCGAGATCTACGTCGCCACGTTCGGTCCGCACACGATGGCTGCGATGGTCGACGACGTCGCCGAACGCTGGGTGATCGGACACGACCCGTCGCAGATCGAACTCCTCTGGCGTCGCGTCGCGTCGAGCGGATACGCACTGCGGCCCGACCCGACGCTGATCGGCGTGCTCAGCGGGATCGAGATGGCGTGCTGGGACGTGGTGGGCAAGGAGGTGGGCAAGCCGATCGCCGACCTGCTCGGCGGCCGCGTCCACGAGCGCCTGCGCACCTACACCTACCTCTATCCGAGCGCCGGGTACCGCGAGGTGTACACGAACCCCGAGCACGCCGCCGCCCGTGCGATCAACGACGTCGAACTCGGATTCACGGCGCTCAAGTTCGATCCAGCAGGTCCGTACACCGCCTTCGACGGTCACCAGCCGAGCCTCGCCGACATCGACGCGTCGGTGGCGATGACCGCTGCACTCCGCGAGGCGGTCGGCAGCCGAGCCGACCTGCTGATCGGCACCCACGGCCAGTTCACGGCGTCGGGCGCTGCGCGTCTGGCCCGACGCCTCGAGCCGTACGACCCGCTGTGGTTCGAGGAGCCCACCGCACCCGATCAGCCCGAGGAGATGGCGAAGGTCGCCCGTTCGACGAGCATCCCGATCGCCACCGGTGAGCGACTGACGACCCCGGCCGAGTTCGCCGCACTCGCTCGCCACGGATCGGCGTCGATCTGGCAACCCGACCTCGGCCGGTGCGGAGGTCTCCTCGCGGGGAAGAAGATCGCAGCGATCGCCGAAGCGAACGGATGCCAGATCGCACCGCACCTCTACTCGGGACCGATCCTCGGCGCGGCCAACATCCAGCTCGCCGCCACCCTCCCGAACCTGCTGGTCATCGAGGGCATCCGCGACTGGTCCGGCTTCCACGCCGACCTCCTCACCACACCGATCGAGTGGGAGAACGGACACGTGATCCCCTCGCGCGAGCCCGGCCTCGGCACCGAGCTGAACGAGGAGGTGGCGCTCGCCCACCCTTACACGGACGGAGGCAGACCGGGAGACCTCCACCTCCAGATGGTCGCCGACCCGGTGCGCTGACGCTCCGCACCAGCTGTCCGGATCTGCCAGCGCGCGCGGCGAGGGAAGCGCCAGCGACGAGCCGAATGTTTCGTCGACCCCTGGGGTCGACGGAACATCAGCGGAAGTCGCGGCTGACCGTCTTGCCGGGCAGCGGGAGGGGCGCGAGGTGTTCGGCGACGATGTTGACGACGCCCTCGGAGCGTTCGAGACGGCCGCGGATGAGCATGGCCGGAGCGCCGCGGGCGACGCTCCGGAACCGGGTCCAGCAGCCCTTCGACACGACCACGTTGATGAGTCCGGTCTCGTCTTCGAGGTTGAGGAACGTCGTGCCCTGCGCCGTCATCGGCCGCTGGCGATGGGTGACCACTCCGGCGACGTGGACGATCGACCCGGGCTCGGGATCCCACAGCTCCGTCGAGGTGAGGACCCCCAACTCGCTCAGCTCCCGCCGTACGAAGATCGTCGGATGACCCTCGGGTGACACACCCGTGGCCCACAGGTCGGCGACCGCCTCCTCGACCGGGGTCATGCCGGGCAACCGCGGCGCGTCCGCCCCGGTGACCACACCTTCCAATCGACCTGGCCGTGACTGGGCGACCGCCCCCACGGTCCACAGCGCCTCACGCCGGTCGAGTCCGAAGCACTCTCCGAACACTCCGGCCGTGGCCATGGCCTCGAGGTTGCCGAGGGTCAGGTCGGGCACGCGCCGCACGAGATCCTCGGCGTGGACGTACGGACCGCCCCGGTCGCGTTCCTCCTCGATCTGCTTCGCGAGGTCGTCGCCGACGGAGCGCACCGACGACAACCCGAGCCGCACGGCCAGTCCCTCGTCGAGTCGCTTCTGGATGGTGGCGTCGTCGCTCGACGACGTGGCGAACCCGTGCGCCGTCGGCGTCGCCACCGACCCGAGCGACCCCTCGCACGGTTCGAGCGTGGCACCCGCCCCCGACACGTTGAGGTCGGGTGTGTGCACGGTGACGCCGTGGCGGCGGGCGTCCTGCACGAGCGTGTGCGGCGACCAGAACCCCATCGGCTGCGCGTTGATGAGTGCCGCACAGAACGCGGCGGGCTCGTAGTACTTGATCCACGACGACGCGTACACGAGGTACGCGAACGACACCGAGTGCGACTCGGGGAAGCCGTAGTTGGCGAACGACTTCATCTTCACGTAGAGCTGATCGGCAACGTCACCGGTGATGCCGTTCTCGGCCATCCCCGCGTACAGCCGTTCCTTCAGTGCCTCCATCCGGCGCGCCGACCGCTTCGATCCCATCGCCTGACGCAGTTCGTCGGACTCGGCGGCCGTGAACCCGGCGACGTCGATGGCCATCTGCATCAACTGCTCCTGGAACAGCGGCACGCCGAGGGTCTTGGCCAACGAGTTCTCGAGCAGCGGATGGAGGTAGGTGACCGGCTCCTGGCCGTTGCGCCGCCGGATGTACGGGTGCACCGACCCGCCCTGGATGGGACCGGGGCGGATGAGCGCCACCTCGACCACGAGGTCGTAGAACTTGCGCGGCTTGAGCCGCGGCAGCGTGGCCATCTGAGCCCGCGACTCGATCTGGAACACCCCGACCGTGTCGGCGCGACACAACATGGCGTAGACGTCGTCGTCCTGGGGGATGGTGGCGAGGTCGATCTCGTAGCCACGGTGCTCGCGCACCAGGTCGACGGCGTAGTGCAGTCCCGACAGCATCCCGAGGCCGAGCAGGTCGAACTTCACGAGGCCGGTGGCGGCGCAATCGTCCTTGTCCCACTGCAGGACCGACCGCTTCTCCATGCGCGCCCACTCGACCGGGCAGACCTCGATGACCGGCCGATCGCAGATGACCATGCCGCCCGAGTGGATCCCGAGGTGACGCGGCGCGTCCTCGATCTCGGTGGCGAGCTCGAGGACCTCGGTCGGAATCGTGTGATCGGTTTGAGCAGCCGTGGCCGCCACGTCACCCCACGCGTCGACCTGCTTCGACCACGCATCCTGCTGACCCGGCTCGAAACCGAGCGCCTTGGCCATGTCGCGGATCGACGACCGCGACCGGTACGTGATGACGTTGGCCACCTGTGCGGTGTGGTGCCGCCCGTAGTTGTCGTAGACGTACTGGATGACCTCCTCCCGCCGATCGCTTTCGATGTCGATGTCGATGTCGGGCGGACCGTCACGCTCGGGCGAGAGGAACCGCTCGAACAGCAGACCGAGCGACACGGCGTCGGCGGCGGTGACGCCGAGGGCGTAGCAGACCGCCGAGTTGGCGGCGCTCCCCCGTCCCTGACAGAAGATGTTCGAGCGACGACAGAACTCGACGAGGTCCCACACCACGAGGAAGTAGCCGGCGAAGTCGAGGTGTTCGATGAGCGCCAGCTCGTGGTCGATGGTGCGCCACGCCCGGGCGCGGAGCGAGAGATCTTCATGAGGCGGAGGCCGCTCGCCGTAGCGACGTCGGGCGCCGTCGGCCACCACCTGGCGGAGGAACTCCATCTCGCTGAGCGGGCGGCCGTCGGGATCGTCGGGGTCGGCAGGGCACGGGTACGGCGGAAGGTTGGGCGCCACGAGTGCGAGGTCGAACGACGCAGCGCGCCCGATCTCGGCGGCCGTCTCGACCGCTCCCGGATAGCGGGAGAAGCGCGCCGCCTGCTCGGCCCCCGAGCGCAGATGCGCGCTGGCCGACGCGGGGAGCCACGGGTCGAGCTCGGTCATGCTGCGCCGGGCGCGCACGGCGGCGACCGCCATGGCGAGTCGACGCCGGGCGGGCGTGGCGTAGTGCACGTTGTTGGTGGCGACGACGCCGATCCCGACCCGGGCAGCCAACTCGAACAGCGCGTCGTTGCGGGCGGTGTCGCACGGGTCGCCGTGGTCCCACAGTTCGACGAGCACGCGGTCTCGTCCGAACGCCTCGACGAGTCGATCGAGCTCTCGACGAGCGGCCGCCGGCCCGTCGGTGGAGAGCGCCCGATTGACCGCACCCTTCCGACTTCCGGTGAGCACCCAGCCGTGAGATGACCGACCCCCGTCGGTCATCCGGTCGGCGATGTCGGCGAACGCGAACCGGGGCGCACTCTTCTCCCCGGCGAGATGTCCCTCGCTCAGAGCTCGTGACAGTCGGGCGTACCCGTCGGGGCCGTCGGCGAGCACGAGCAGGTGCGTGCCGGCGGGGTCGGGGGCCGAGGCGTCGCCCACCCGGCCGGTCGCCTGCTGAGTGCGGGTCTCGCCCTCGGTGAGCCGAGAGGGGCCGACGCCCGACTCCCCCGTCTCGACGGTGAGGGTGATCTCGGCGCCGAACACCGTGCCCAGGCCGACCTTGCGCGCCGCCTCGGCGAACCGGACCACGCCGTAGAAGCCGTCGTGGTCGGTGATGGCCAACGCCTCGAGTCCGAGGCGCGCCGCCTCGACGGCGAGCTCTTCGGGATGCGACGCCCCGTCGAGGAACGAGAAGTTCGAATGACAGTGCAGTTCGGCGTACGGAACAGCACCGGGTCGGATCATCTCGCCCGTCAGGTCACGCTGCAGGTCTGGTGGCGGCTCGAACGGCTGACGCTTGCGACCCCATGCCGGGCTGTCGCCACCGGCGTTCCACGACAGCGATCCGGGCGCCCGTCCGTCGCGCCCCTGGCGCGGGTCGGAGAGCGCACCTTCGAGCTCACTCCACGACCACGACGGGTTGTTGAAACCCATCCCGCGAGTATCGAACACACGTACGTCGAACACAAGTTCGTGAACTCGCACGATTCACCCGCCCACCGCCGCCCTTCTGTTTCGTCACGATGTCCGGCGAGTCAAGATCGGATCAAGCGGCCGATCTGGAGTCGAGTCGTGGGCCGAGCCGCCCGAAAGAGTCGGGTATGGCGATCGCACCAGCCCCCCTCGGCGACCAGCGCCCGGCGGTGATCGATGTCGATGCGCCCGGCGATCTCGAGCTCAGCCTCGACGACGCGCTGACCGACGTCCGCAACGCGGGCGTGACCACCCTCCACCATCGCCAGGTCGGC
>JBCCTP010000347.1:0-5230 GCA_039198505.1 Actinomycetota bacterium
CTCCGCCGGCTCGACCGAGCCGCCGCCGACAGCCCCGACCGCGCCCTCCTCCCCGACGCCTGGCTCGGATCCGCCCAGGTCGCGTACGCACGCGACGACGCCGCCGCCGCGGAAGACGCGATCGATCGCCTGACCGACCTCCGCCCCGGGGAGTGCTCGACACGCCGCAGAGCGACGGATCTCCGCTCATTCGAACTGGTCGTCAGGGTGCGCCGCTGTCTGGCCGAGCGCGACCTCCCTCGCCGCGACGGTGCGGGCGCGGTCAGGCGAGCGGGCTGTGATCGAGGACGTACTCCGCGATGGCGAGGCTCGATGTCGCTGCGGGTGATGGCGCGTTGCGGATGCTCACGACACCCTCGTGGTCGAAAATGCGGAAGTCGTCGACGAGCGAACCGTCGCGATCGACCGCCTGGGCCCGGATGCCGGACGGCCCACGCTCGACGTCGTCGGGTCCGATCTCGGGGACGTATCGGCTCGCTCCGCGCATGTACGCCCGCATCGACAAGGACCCCCGCACCTCGTCGATGCCGGTTCGCCAGTGCTGCCTCGCCATCCGCCAGAAGCCTGGCCACGTGACGATGTCGCGGACGTCGCCGAGTCGAAGGTCGAAGCGTCCGTAGCCCTCGCGGTCGAGGGCGAGCACCGCGTTCGGACCGATGTCGACGACCCCGCCGACCCGACGCGTGAAGTGCACTCCGAGGAAGGGATACCGAGGATCGGGAACCGGGTAGATCAGCCCATTCACGAGGTCGCGCTTCGCCGGGGCGATCACCATGTACTCGCCGCGGAACGGCACGATGCGGGGTCCGGGCTCACGGTCGACCGCACTCGAGGCCCGATCTGCTTGGAGGCCGGCGCACACGACGACGCGGTCGAACCGCTTCACGTCGATAGCCATCGTCAGCTCGATCCCACCGGCTCGTCGCTCAATGCCGGTGATCTCCGTGCCGGTCGACACCTTCCCCCCGGCGGCGACGACGTCGTCGGCGTAGGCACGGGCGATCGCCGAGTAGTCGGTGATCGCCGTGGCGGGTGAGTGCAACGCCGAAACCCCGGCCGCGTGCGGCTCGATCTCACGGATCCCCGCGCCGTCGACCCGTCGCAAGCCGGGCACACCGTTCTCACCCGCCGTTCGTTCGAGGGCGTCGAGACGTTCCAGCTCGGAGTCGTCGACGGCGACCACGAGCTTGCCGCATTCGTCGTACGGCAGCGACCGCTCCGCGCAGAACTCCTTCAGCAGATGCCGCCCCCGCGTGCACAGCTCCGCCTTCAGGCTCCCGGGTTTGTAGTAGATCCCGGCGTGGACGACCCCCGAGTTGTGCGCCGTCTGATGTGCGCCGAGTTCGGTCTCCTTGTCGAAGACGTGGACGCCGACACCCGGGTACCGGATCGTCAGTTCTCGGGCGATCGCCAATCCGACGATTCCACCGCCGACGACGCCGATCTCGTTGTTCATCCCCACATCACACACCCGAGGCGGCCCGGATCGCACACACGTGCCGATCGATCGTCGCCAGTCTCGGTCTTCACGGTGTCGGGCGCGATCGGCCCGGGATCGGGATCCGACGCAGCTGCGCCGTGACGCGCGACCGAACGCCACCGCCCGACGACGTCGCCGTGGCGCGGCGGGGAGCCGATGCGCCGGCCGCCGCGACGACGGGCGGGGCGTCGAGCCCGAGCCGGTCGTACAGGTGGGCGCGGACCTCGTCGGGGTCGACCTCGTGCCACTCGCGTGTCTCGCGCTGGTTCACGGCGACCGCGGTGGCGGTCACTGCCACGCCGGCGATCCCCGCCAACCCCACCCACTTCCACACGCGCATGCGAGGTCTACGCTACGCGTCCGTCATGGGCTCGATGCCGCTCCGCGAAGCAGCCGCCACCACCGCGACCGGCGACGTCTGGCTCTTCCGCGGGCACAGCACCGCCGACAAGGCGATCCGGCTCGTCACCAACAGCCCGGTGAACCACGTCTCGATGGCGATGGCGATCGACGATCTCCCACCTCTGCTGTGGCACGCCGAACTCGGACGGTCGCTCACCGACCAGTGGACCGCGACCCGACATCGCGGCGCGCAGTTGCACCGCCTCGAGCACGCCGTCTCGGTGTGGGTCCACAAGTACGGCCAGCGGCCGTGGCTCCGTCGGCTCGAACCTGCGGCGACGCGAGCGATGGAGGACGCCGCACTCCAGACCGTGCACGACTTCGACGCCCGGGCCTTCCCGCGGACCGGGGCGCTCGCCCGTCGATGGCTGCTCGGACGCGTGAGGCGGTCGGTGCCGCTCGAGGACCTCTACTGCGCCGAACTCGTCGCGACGACCTACGAGCACATGGGCCTGCTCGGCACCGACCGGCCGGCCAACTGGTACGACCCGGGCAAGTTCTGGAGTGGCGACCACCTCGAACTCCAGGGCGCGTCGCTCGGTCCCGAGATCGAGATCACCGACGTTCCCGAGCCCCCACCCGACGAGGAGCGATGAGCGCCGTCCGGGCGGGGCGGCGATCCTGACTACCGTCCGGGAGTGGTCTCCAGCGACGACTCGCCGACGAACGAGCTGGACGACGCCGCTCGCATCGACGAGGCGAACCGTTGGTCGCGTCTCGATCTCCGCCGACTCGGCCATCCCGACGCCGTCCGTCAACTCGCCGGGATCGCGGTCGCGATCCTGATCCTCGTCCTCCCCGACCGTTCGACGCTGGTCCTCGGTCGGCTCGTCGGCATCGGTCTCATCATCGGGTCCCTCACGACGCTCTGGTCCATCGCGACCGGTTCGACGACGGAGCCGATCGAGGTCGCCGCTCCAGCCGGACGGCGGGACCGATGGCGGCGGATCGCGTTCGCCGTGCTCGCACTCGGCCTCGGCGGGTTCCTTCTCGCCGTGCCGACACGGACCGAACTGGCTCTCGGCCGGATCATCGGCTCCGCGCTCGCCCTGACCGGGCTGGTCGGGATCCTGCGCATCATCCGATGGCGTGAGCGCACCGACCTCGGTTGGAGGCTCACGAGTGCGCTCTCACTCATCGCGATCGGCTCACTCGTCGCGCTGTTCCCCCAGTCGCTGCTCACCACCACATCGATGATCCTTGCGACGACGTGGATCGTCTTCGGCTTCATCTCGCTCGGCGTCCTCCTCGATCCCGATCGCGATCCCGACACGGAATCGGCATCGACGGTGCACCTCGTCGCCGAATGGTTCGCCGAACGTCCGAAGAGCGTCGAAGACCGTCAGACGTTGTACGCCCAACTCCTCTACGAGGGCGACGACGCCAACGTGAAGATCACCCGATTCGTGGTGCTCATGGTGTTCGCCTCGACGATCGCGGCCACCGGCGTGGTCGCCGACTCCACCGCCGTCGTGGTCGGGGCGATGCTGATCGCACCGTTGATGAACCCGCTCATGGGCGCCGCTCTGTCTCTCGTGATGGGGTGGCCCAACCGGCTGGCGCGCTCCGCTCTCATCGCGTTGGGCGGCGTCGCCATCGCCATCACGGTGGGTCTGCTGGTCGGGCTCGCGGAGTTCGTCGTCGTCGACACGCTGACGAACAGCCAGATCGTCTCCCGCACGAGCCCGACCATCGTCGACCTGGTCATCGCCGTCGCGGCCGGGGTCGCCGGCGCCTACGGCTGGTCGCGACCCGATGTCTCCAACTCGCTCCCCGGCGTGGCGATCGCGATCGCGCTCGTTCCACCGCTGACCGTCGTCGGGATCAGCTGGTCGCAGGGCGACTTCGAGTCCGGGAACGGTGCACTGCTCCTGTTCGCCACGAACGCGATCGCGATCGTGGTCGTCGGCGGAGTCGTGTTCCTCCTCACGGGAGTCGCTCCCCTCGAGAAGGCGGCCGAGAACCAGAAGCGCGTCCGGACCGCTCTCGTCGGGGTCGGCGGTGCCGGTGCGCTCGTGTCGATCGGTCTGCTCGTGAACGGGACGAGCATCGCGACCGACGCCTTCGAGCAGAACACGGTCAGCCGCACCGTGAACGAGTGGATCGAACCGTTCGGCGATCACACCGTGATCGACTCGACGCTGGACGCCGACGTGGTCGAGGTGGTGTTGGCCGGGCCGGACGCCGACGGTCCCGACCTCCCCGACGCCGACGAGCTGGCCGAGCAGCTGTCGGACGCGCTCGACCGCGACGTCACCGTCGACCTCAGGATCCGACTCGAGATCCGCCAGACGTCGGGCGGCTGACGCGCGACGGCGCGACGCTCACCCCGAGGAGCGGTCGGCCGAGATGATCAGCGCCGCCGCCGTGACGGTGCCGACGATCAACGCGAGTCCGTACGCGCCGAGCAGGTTCGGCATGAACGGCGCCGTGATCGTGACCGTGATGGCGAACGCCACGCACACGCGCCAGACGATCGGTCGAGCCTCCGCCCACGACATCGTCGTCCACTCGGGTCGCGAGCGCGTCCGGGGCGTGGGTCCGGAACGGGTCGGTGCGCCATGAGGCGGCTCGGGGCTCGTCGAGATCGGTTCGGCCGGCGGAGCGGGCTGCATCAACACGTCGGCGGCTTCGTTGATCCGCGCCATCCGCTCGCCGGCGAACTCGGCGACCGCCGGATCGCTCTGTCGATCGGGATGCCACAGCCGGGCATGGCTGCGTCGAGCCGCCTGCACGGCATCGGGCGACGCGTCGACCGACACGTTGAGCAGCTCTGCCGCCTCGTGCCTCGACAGTCCCACGGGCACGATTTGAGCACACCGATCGTGCCCGCTGGGCACGGCACCCGCGCCCGGAGGGATCAGATCTCGATGCGGGTCAGCGAACCGTCGCCGAACACCACGACGACGACGCCGTCTGCCGCAGCGAGGGAGCGTGGCTCTCGACGCGGGTCGTACTGGTACGTCGAGCTGGTGGCGTCGATGGTGAGCTCGTCGGCCAGCGGCTCGTCGACCCAGACCTCACCGTCGGTGGCCAGCAGCCGGAGTTCGGGCTCGACGTAGGTCTCCGGCTCGGAGGGCGGCTCCTGGTCGTTCCACACGTCCTCGTAGGTGAGCACGAGCGGCTCGTCACGACCGGGGATGTCGTACTCCCACCCCTCCGGCGTGGACCGGATCGGACCGTCCTCGTCCCAGGTCACGGTCGCCTCGAGGACCACCGTCCCGTCGGCGAGATCGGTCACGACATGATCGGTGACGTACGCGCGGAACGTCGCCTCGATCCGGAACCCGTCCTTCTCGATCACCGAGGTCGACGACTCGAAGCTCGGCGACGAGTACACGACCGCAG
>JBCCTP010000348.1:0-5225 GCA_039198505.1 Actinomycetota bacterium
ACCCCGACTTCGCTGCGTTCGCCGAGCTGTGCGGTGTGCGCGGGTTCCGCGTGACCGAGCGTGGCGAGCTCGACGAGGTGTTGGCGACGGCGTTCGCCCACGACGGGCCCGGCCTCGTCGAGGTGGTCACCGACGCGCTGCTGGTCTGAGGTGTCCGGATCTGGCACGGGCAGAAGCGGACTCCTGACCGACCCGCCGCACGCGATCCGAGACCGAAGCGCGAGCGGCGGTCGAGGGGAGCCGCCAGACGAAGTGTCCGGATCTGGCACGGGCGGAAGCGGACACCTCGCCTGGTGAGTCGGTCGTTCGGTACCGTCGGAGTATGACGACGATCGATCCCGTCGCCGTTCGCCCGACGCCGCGCGACAAGGCAGCCGAGCCGACGCTCACGTCGAATCCGATCACCGGTGACCGGTACTGGTCACCCGGGTTCGCCCAACTCGAATGGGACCGGCTCTGGCCCCGCGTCTGGCAGGTCGCCGGACGGACCGACCAGATCCCCGAGCCCGGTGACTACGTCACCTACGAGATCGGGCGCGACTCGATCATCGCGGTGCGGGGCGACGACGGCGAGGTGCGCACGTTCTTCAACGTGTGCCAGCACCGCGGCAACCGGCTGGTCACCGCCGAGCAGGGCAACCTCGCGACCGGCGAGTTCCAGTGCGCCTACCACGGGTGGCGCTTCGACACCGGCGGAACCTGCACCTGGGCGTACGACGAGGACGACTTCCTCCCCGAGTTCCAGGGCAGCTCGCCGCGTGGACAGCGGAACCTCGTCGAGATCCCGTCCGACACGTGGGCCGGTTTCATCTGGTTCAACATGGACCCCGACGCCGCTCCGCTCCGGGTCTGGCTCGACCCCGTCGCCGAGCACCTCGACCCGTACCGCATGGAGACGATGAAGCGGACCCACTGGGTCACGATCGTGGGCGACTGGAACTGGAAGTGCGTCCAGGACAACTTCAACGAGAGCTACCACCTCCCGTTCGTCCACCCCCAGACGCTCGCGTCGATGAACGAGCACCACTCCGGCTGCCAGTTCGACCTCTACCCGTCGGGCCACGCGCGCATGCTGATGCCCGGTGGGGGGCCCGGTCCTCAGTACCGAGGCAAGCCCGACCGCACGCTGAAGTCGCTGAACGCCGATCTCGAGTTCTGGGAGGTCGACCCCGAGCCGTACCTCGACGACCTCCCGTCGCTCCGCATCGCGCTGCAGCAGGCGAAGCGGGAGAAGGGCGCCGACAAGGGCTACGACTTCTCGGCGTACACCGACGAGCAGCTGACCGACAACTACCACTACACGGTGTTCCCGAACCTCTCGTTCTCGATGAAGCCCGATGGCTGCATCTGGCTCCGCGGGACGCCGCACCCCACCGATCCGCAGAAGTGCATCTTCGACATGTGGTACCTCACGCAGTTCCCCGAGGGGGTCAGCGAGTACTGGTCGAACTCGATGCGCGAGTGGGTGTCGATCGACCACCAGGTCGAGCACCAGGTCGGCACGCCAGACACCGTGTCGGCCGGGCCCGGCATCGACCAGGACGTCGCCATCTGGACCACTCAGCAGCAGGGTCTGCGGTCGCGTGGATTCCGCGGTGAGTACCTGCCGTGGCAGGAGCGCCGGATCAAGTTCTTCCACGATCAGATCGACCGGCACCTGTCGATGGACCCCCTGTGAGCGCGGGGTGAGCGAAGGGGTGAGTGACGGCGAACGCACGGAGCTCGGCGACCTCTCCGACCTCGAAGACGGCCAGATGCGGTCGTTCGAATCGGTCGGTGAGTACGGCGTGGTGGTGTGCCGCGTCGACGGAGAGCTCTACTGCCTCGAGGACAACTGCAGCCACGCCGACACACCGCTGAGCGAGGGGCGGCTGCGGGGCACGATGATCACGTGCCCGCTCCACGGAGCGGCGTTCGACGTGCGCGACGGATCGCACTCGGGACCCCCGGCGTGGGAAGGCGTGCGCACCTACGAGGTGAGCGAGAGCGATGGCGGCGTCGTCATCGACCTCGCGTCCGACGCGGGTGGTGATGACGCTCCGCCGCCCGGCGGCCCGCTCCAGATGCGCTGACGCCCGGTTCGTGGGCGTCGACGACCGATTCCTACCGTGCTCGGGATGACAGCGCTCCCGACGACCACGAGTGAGATCACCACCGACTGGTTGACCGAGGCCCTGCGGGGCTCGGGCACGATCGACGACGCCACGAGCGTCGGGTCGGCCGAGGTCGACGCCGGTGCGGCCGGTGTCGGTTTCATGGGTGAGGTCGGCATGGTGTCGGTCGCGTACGACGGAGGATCGGGGCCCGAACGCATCGTCGCCAAGTTCGCGACGCAGATCCCCGAGGTGCAGGCGATGATGCACCCGACCCGCGTCTTCGAACGCGAGCACCGCTTCTACGAACACATCGCGAGCGAGACGCCGGTGCGGACGCCCGAGGTGTACCACGTGACCTGCGAGGTGTCCGACGACCCCGCCTCCGAGCGCTACATGCTCCTCCTCGAGGACCTCTCGGGGTTCACGATCGGCGACCAACTCGCCGGCGTGTCGCCGGAGCAGGCCGAGGCGGCACTCGTCGGCCTGGCCAAACATCACGCTCGCTTCTGGAACGCGGCCGGACTCGAGAACGCGGACTTCATCCCGGTGATCAACGGCCCGCTCAACAAGGCGGGCGAGGGCATCTACAACGCCTCACTCCCCGGCTTCAAGCAGGTGTTCGATCACGCGCTGCTCCCCGAGATGGTCCCCATCGCCGACGTCTACGGCAGCAACCATCCGCTCCTGCTCGATCGCTTCGCGGCGATGCCGCACACGCTCGTCCACTTCGACTACCGCGCCGACAACCTCTTCTTCGACGACGGTGCCGACGGCGGCGTGGTCGTCATCGACTGGCAGTCCATCAGCGTCGGGGGTGGGTCGGCCGATGTGGGGTACTTCCTCGGCCAGAACCTGTCGATCGACGATCGACGGGCGCACGAGACCGATCTCCTGCACGCCTATCACGACACTCTCGTGGCGAGCGGAGTGTCGGGCTACGACTACGACACCTTCTTCCAGGACTACCGGGTGGGTGTGATGTACGGGTGGGTGATCCCGGTGTTCGCCGTGGGGTCGCTCGACTCGTCGAGCGAGCGTGCGATGCAGCTCTGGACCAACGTGATCGAGCGGGTCCAGGACGCGATCTTCCATCACGGCGCGCAGGAATTCATCGAGGGTGCGTGAGCGATGAGTGACGCCGTCGACACCGCCACCGACACCGGCTCGCTGCTCGATGTCGCCGGTCGATCGGTCGTCGTGACCGGCGCCGCAACGGGCATCGGTGAGTCGATCGCCCGCACGTTCGCCGCGGGTGGCGCTGCGGTCGTCGTGGCCGACATCGACGTCGAGGGCGCCGAGAAGGTCGCCGCCGACATCGGCGGCACGCCCCTCGAGCTCGACGTGACCGACGCCGACGCCTGCGCTGCGGCGTTGGCGGGCGTGGGTGACCGGATCGACGTGCTCGTCAACAATGCGGGGTCGTACCACGAGGCCGGCAGCATCCTCGACCAGCCGGTCGAGTCGTGGCAGCGCTCGATCGACGTCAACCTCGCCAGTGTCTTCCACTGCGCCAAGCCGGTCGCCGCTCGCATGGTCGAGCAGGGCGACGGGGGAGCGATCGTCAACGTCGCGTCGGTCGACGGGCTCCTGCCGTGCCTCGGGACCGGATACGACACCGCCAAGGCCGGCGTCATCCACTTCACGCGCAGCCTGGCGCTCGACCTCGCTCCGCACGGCATTCGCGTCAACTCGGTGAGCCCCGGCGTCGTCCCGGTCCCGACGCTCGCGAAGATGCACGCCGGCGAGATCGAACACTTCTGGCCCGACCCGTCGTCGAGGACGGGTCTCATGGGTCCGATCACGAAGATGCGATCGTCGAACGTTCCCCTCGGCCGTCCGGGACGGACCGACGAGATCGCACACGTCATCCGCTTCTTGGCCAGCGACGCGGCGAGCTACGTGACCGGTCAGAACATCGCCGTCGACGGCGGCTGGACGATCGTGTGAGCGGATCGCGATGACCGGTCCGGCGACTCCCGACCTGCGAGCGGTCTCGGATCGTGCGGCGATCATCGAGGTTGCGTGTCGGTACACGTGGGCGCTCGACACGAAGCGGTTCGACGACCTCGACCACGTGTTCCTCCCCGATGCGACGGGGCAGCTCGGCAGCCCGACGCTGCTCGAGGGGCGTCCCGCGATCAAGGAGAGGATCCGGCAGGCGCTGACACCGCTCGACGTGAGTCAGCACCTCGTGGGCAGTCACGTCGTCGAGCTCGACCCGGATGATCCCGACCGGGCGACGCATCGGTGCCAGCTGCACGCGCAACACGTGCGGTCCGCGGCGGCCGACGAGCTCGCCACGGCGGTCGAGTCGGGCGCCGACGTGTCGGTCGAGGCGCAGGCCGCGCCCTCCCAGTTCATCGTGGCCGGGATCTACAGCGATCGGTTCGTCCGCACGGGCGAGGGCTGGCGCATCGAGCACCGCACGCTCACCGTCACGTGGACGTCGGGCAATCCGGGCGTCAACCGACCGCGGCGCTGAGTGCGGCCGGCGTCAGACGGAAGCGCGGTCGAGGATCAGGTAGACCACCTCGATCTCGTCGCCGAACTCGTCGTGGTCAGGGAGGTAGGGCTGCGGATCGGAGACGACGGCGGTCACGTCGTGGCCGGCGACGAGCCGCGCGACGATCGCATCGGCGTCCTGCTCGCTCCAGAGGTCAGATCGATGCGTGGCGACCACTCGACCTCCTGGTCGGGCGACGCGGATCATCTCGGAGAGGGTCGTCTCGACGTCGGCCACGTACGAGAGCACACCGGCGCACACGACGGCGTCGAACGACCCGTCGGGTGCGTCGAGCGGGTCGTCGAGCGACGCCACGCTGACCTCCGAGTACACGTTGCGCTCTCGGGCGAGACCGACCGACGCCGGTGACACGTCGATGCCGATCAGGTCGAGGTCGGGGTTGCGGACGGCGATCGCCACACCGACGAGACCCGTGCCGCATCCGGCGTCGAGGACCCGTCCGGCGCTGAGATGCTCGGTGATCAATTCGGCCACGCGGCTCGGTACCGGCGGGCTACGCCCTTGATTCCGCGCCCTAAACCTGCGCTTCCAGCCCCGCAATCGCCGTCAAATTGGCCACTACATCATCCACACCTCGGCCCTCTCGCAAAGACGTAAACACAAAT
>JBCCTP010000349.1:0-5225 GCA_039198505.1 Actinomycetota bacterium
CCGCCGCCATGGATGTAGATCACGTGGCGCTCGACCGGCACGCCGGTCGGCGTCGCCACGATCGACGGGACTCGCCCGACGGTCGTGTCGACGTAGTCGACCTTGCGGGGCCGAGGCGCCTTGTCGATGCGCTCCATCAGCTCGCGTCGTTTCTCGATGGGGACGTCGGGATCCTCGACGAACTGTCCGAGCGACCGACGCGCCAGGCGCGCCCGCTTGCTGATCTTCGTCGGGGGCGGAGTGAGGGACATCAGGTCAACCCGACGACGACGGCGTCCATGAGCTGTGCCTGCTCCTGGTCGTGGATGACCTTCGAGCCGGTGGCCGGGCTCCCGGACTCGACGCGCGCGATGTGGCGCAGGTCGTAGCCCTGGTCCTTGACGCGCCAGGTGTTGTGCTCGATGAAGTTCCAGGCGCCCATGTTCTCGGGCTCCTCCTGCAGCCAGCGCAACTCTTTGGCGTTGGGGTACTTCTCGAGGATCTTCAACATCTGGTCGGTGGGCAGCGGGTAGAGCTGCTCGATCCTCACGACGGCGACCGGCGCTCCGGTGGCGTCTCGCTTGGCCATCGCATCCCAGGCGATCTTGCCCGAGCAGAACACGATGCGCTTGACCTCCTGAGGATCGAGGTCGGCCGGATCGTCGATGACCTCGCGGAACGATCCCTCGGTGAGGTCCTCGATGGGCGAGCGGGTCTGACGCATCCGCAGTCCCTGCTTCGGTGCGAACACGACCAGCGGGGTACGACGGCTCTGGTACACCTGCCGGCGCAGCAGGTGGAAGAAGTTGGCCGCAGTGGTCGTGTTGACGATCTGCATGTTGTCCTCGGCGGACAACGTGAGGAACCGCTCGAGTCGGGCCGACGAATGCTCGGGCCCCTGACCCTCGTAGCCGTGCGGCAGCAGCAGCGTGACGCCGTTGTTCTGGTCCCACTTGTCCTCGGCGGCGACGAGGTACTGGTCGATGATGATCTGAGCGCCGTTGATGAAGTCGCCGAACTGCGCCTCCCACACCACGAGCATCTCGGGGTTCGAATGGCTGTAGCCGTACTCGAAACCGAGCGCCGCGTACTCGGACAGCAGTGAGTCGAAGATCCAGAAGCGGGACTCGACGTCGTCGAGATTGTCGAGCGGGATGAACGGCTCACCGGTCTCGTAGTCGATCAGTGCCGCGTGTCGGTGGCTGAACGTGCCGCGGCGGGTGTCCTCGCCGGCGTAGCGAACCGAACGGCCGTCGGCGATGAGCGATCCGATCGCCAGCGCCTCGGCGGTGGCCCAGTCGACCTCTCCGCTCGCGTACATCTTCTCGCGGGCATCGAACTGCTTCGCGAGCTTCGGATGGATCGTGAAGTCGTCGGGGTAGTCGGTGAGCTTCGCGAAGATCGTGTCGAGCGCCGAGCGGTCGACACCGGTCGCGATGGCAGGGAGGACCCCCTGGGGCTTCGGCGGCGGCGGTGCGGTGATCTGGCTCGGTGCCTGGGATCGGGTCTCGTCGAGAGCGACCTGGAGCTTGCCCGAGAAGTCGTCGAGCGCCTGCTCGGCCTCCTCGACAGTGATGTCGCCCCGCTTCACCAGCGTCTCGACGTAGAGCTTGCGCACGCTGCGCCGCTCGCCGATCGCCTTGTACATGAGCGGCTGGGTGTAGCTCGGGTCGTCGCCCTCGTTGTGGCCGTGCCGGCGATAGCAGACCATGTCGATCACGACGTCGTTGTGGAACCTCGTGCGGTACTCCCACGCCATCCGCGCGACCCGCACACACGCCTCGGGATCGTCGCCGTTGACGTGGAAGATCGGGGCCTGGATCGTCTTGGCCACGTCGGAGCAGTAGGGCGATGAACGCGCGGAGGCCGGCGCGGTCGTGAACCCGATCTGGTTGTTGATGATGAGGTGGATCGTGCCGCCGATGCGATAGCCACCGGTGTCGGACATGGCGAGGCACTCCGCGACGACGCCCTGACCGGCGAACGCTGCGTCACCGTGGATGAGGAGCGGGAGCACCGGGAACGAGCCGGGCGGGTCGATCTGGTCCTGCTTGGCACGCACCATGCCCATGACGATGGGATCGACCGTCTCGAGGTGGCTCGGGTTCGCGGCCATCTCGATCGCGATGTCGGCCCCGCTCGGGCTCTCGTACTTGCCCTTCGCACCGAGGTGGTACTTGACGTCGCCCGACCCCTGCACCGAGTTGGGGTCGAGGTGGCCCTCGAACTCGGAGAAGATCGCCGCGTAGCTCTTGCCCATGATGTTGGACAGGACGTTCAGCCGCCCACGGTGGGCCATGCCGATGATCGACGAGTCGAGCCCGGCGTCCGCCGCATTGGCGAGGATCTCGTCGAGGATCGGGATCGCGGACTCGGCGCCCTCGATGCCGAACCGCTTGGTGCCGACGTACTTGGTGGCGAGGAACTTCTCGAACGATTCGGCGGCGTTGAGCCGCTCGAGGATCCGACGCTTCTGCTCGACGTCGTACTCCTCGTGGTGGACCTCGACCTGCTCCTGGATCCACTTCTGCTCGTCGGTGTTCTGGATGTGCATGTACTCCACACCGATGGTGCGGCAGTACGCGTCACGGAGGACGCCGAGCAGGTTGCCGAGGGTCATCTTCGGGACGCCACCGACACCGTCGGTGAGGAACTCGCGGTCGAGGTCCCAGATCGTCAGCCCGTAGGTGGCCGGGTCGAGCTCTCGCGGGGTGTGCGGCTCGGTCCAGCGCAGTGGATCGAGGTCGGCGATGCGATGGCCACGCACCCGATGGACGCGGATGAGCTTGGCGACGGCCATCTGCTTGGCCAGCATCGCCTCTTCCTTGGCGAGCGGGCTCGTGTCGCTGCGCCACTTGACCGCTTCGTAGGGAAGGTCGAGGCTGGCGAAGATGTCGTCGTAGAAGTCGTGTTCGCCGAGCAGCAGGTCCTTGACACGCTTGAGGAACAGACCCGACTCGGCGCCCTGGATGATCCGGTGGTCGTACGTGGAGGTGATCGTGACGACCTTGCTGACCCCCATGTCGGCGAGGCTCGCCCGGTCGGCGGCCTCGAACTCGGCGGGGAAGTCGATCGACCCGACACCGACGATGAGTCCCTGGCCCTGCATGAGGCGAGGCACCGACTGGATGGTGCCGATCGTGCCCGGGTTGGTGAGCGACACGTTGGCGCCCTGGAAGTCCTCGATGGTGAGCTTGTTGCTCTGGACCTTGCGGATGAGCTCGTCGTACTCCGCCAGGAACCCGGCGAAGTCCATCGCGTCGGCGCCCTTGATGACCGGCGTGAGGAGCGTGCGGCTCCCGTCCTTCTTCTCGACGTCGACCGCGAGCGCCATGTTGACGTGGTCGTGCTCGACGAGGATCGGCTTGCCGTCGTCGTCGGTCTCGAACGTGTTCTTCATGACGGGCATCGAGTCGCCGATCGCCCGCACGACCGCCCATCCGATGAGGTGGGTGAAGCTGACCTTGCCCTGTCCGCTGCGCTGGCGGAATCCGTTGATGACCTTGCGGTTGACCTCGAGCAGCTTCGCCGGCACGTTGCGGAAGCTGGTGGCCGTCGGCACCTCGAGGCTGGCCGACATGTTGCGGGCGATGGCCGCACTCGCGCCGCGAATGGGCGACTTCGAGGGACCCTCGGGCTCGGTCGGCTCGGGCTCGGCAGCCGCGGGCGCGGCGGGAGCGGACGCGGTGGCCGGCGCAGCGGCGGGCGCAGGTGCGGACGCGGCGTCGGGAGCCGGCATCGTCGGCGCGGTCGACGCACCGCCCTTGGCCAGATCGGCGCCGGTCCACCCGGCCGACGATCCGTTGGACCCGGCCGCCACCTGGCGGGCCTGAGCGGCGCGCTCGGCACCCGGCTCGTTCGACTCGTCGGCGTGTGTCGCAGCGATTTGCTGCACACGCGCCGAGGTCGCAGCCGCACGAGCAACGGACGGGGTCTGCGAGCGATAGTCGGCGAAGAACTCCTGCCACTGCTCGCCCACCGAGTCGGGATCGGCGACGAACCGCTCGTACATCTCCTCGACGAGCCACGAGTTCGCGCCGAATCCGTCGCCTCCGGCTCGTTGATCGGTGTGCGGGGCGGTCTCTTGGTCCTGCCGGGTGGCCACGGGTTCACAGTACCGCCCGTGCTGGGCGTCAGCCGCTGCGAGACTGACCCGGTGAGTGAGCCGTCGATCGCTGCCTCACCGACCGATGCCCCGTCGATCGTCCACGCGATTCGTGCCTCGCTCCTCGAGGTCGCGGATCCTGCCGACGCCGAGCCGATGGCCGCCTACATGCGAGGCCGCTTTCCGTTCCTCGGTGTCAAGACGCCGGCTCGACGCCGATCGACGAGGTCGATCGTGCGACCGCTGCGCTCCGAGCCGGTCGACACCGTTCTCGCCGTCGTGCACGAGCTCTGGGACGAGTCCGAGCGCGAGTTCCACCAGGTCGGAGCAGACCTCCTCGCCGACACCGCCCACCGCCTCGGTGTCGAGGAGCTGCCGGCGATCCGCCGGTTCCTCACGACGAACGCCTGGTGGGACACGGTCGACGCGATCGCCATCGGCACCGTCGGGACGATGGCTCGGTCCTCGCCGGCGGTCGTCGCCGCCATGGACGACTGGGTCGAGCTCGACGCTGACACCTCCGACTCGACGACCAGCGAGATGTGGCTCGCCCGAACAGCGATCCTCCATCAGCTGAAGTGGAAGGACGACACCGACGAAGAGCGTCTGTTCCGCTACTCACTGCGGCGGGCCGGCGACACCCAGTTCTTCCTCCGCAAGGCGATCGGATGGGCCCTGCGTCAGTACGCCCGGACCGAACCCGGAGCGGTCCGGGCGTTCGTCGACGAACATCGAGCCGAGTTCTCGGCGCTCACCATCCGCGAGGCGACAAAGCATCTGTGAGTGACGGCCCGTCGATACCGGGACCGGACTCGGGACCGGATGGTGACGACGTACGGTGACGACGTGACACCACCTCCCGTCGAGCTCACGAAGGGCGAGGAACGGGTCCAGATCGCCGGTGCCGCCTTCATCTCACTCGGTTCGATCGCCGTGCCGGTGGCGTGGAACGTGGCGGGCGTGTGGTGGCCCGCAGTCGTGTACGGCGTTCTCGTCCTCGTGCTGTTCGTGGGGATGGCCGTCCACCTCTCACGGACGCGGGAGAGATCCCTCTGGTCGGTCCTGTTGCTCGGGCTGCCGGAGCGGATCCGGGCGCGCCGAGCAGGTGAGTGACGCACCGTGAGTGCCACATCGGTCGGAC
>JBCCTP010000350.1:0-5212 GCA_039198505.1 Actinomycetota bacterium
CCCGCACGCCGGGCCGGGCGGACCGAATCGCGTGGCAGGTCTCGGTGACCTCGGGGAGACGGTCGACGATGCTGACCGACACGCCGACACCGACCACGTCATCGGTCGTCGTCACCGCATGGACGAACGACGACACCGGCACGTCGGCACCCAGGTCGGACACGTCCCACCCGCGAACCCGGAGCTGATCGGCGAGCATCGCCGTCGGCAGGGCGTGCCGCTCCCCCTGCACCGCACCCACGATGACCCCACCGCGAGAGCGACCCCGTCGGGTGAAACGCTGGCCGAGGCGCCCGACCAGCCGCATCGCGATCACCGACGCCCGGTGTTCCACCGCCACGTCGATCTCCCCGGTCTCCCACCGTCGCCCGATCGACACCATCGCCGGGCCGAGCATCCCCGAGTAGATCGCATCGAGATCGGCGCCCGACGTGAGCGCTCGTTCGACGACGCCCCAGGATCCGACCGAGTCGCCGGCGACGAGACGCGCCTCGAGTCGCTCGGACCACGGCGCCGGCTCACCGAGTTCGGTGGAGTCGCTCGGGCTCCGACGCCGGTTCTCGCGGAACGACACGAGAGCGTCGAGTTCGACCTGCCACGTTCCGCCGACCTTGTCGGCGTCGAGCATCCCGTGGCGGACGTACCGATACGCCGTCATGTAGTGCACCCCGAGGACGTCTGCCGCCTCCTGCAGGGTCAGTGGTCCGCCGGGTTCCACGTCCCCGGACACTAAGCAACCGTCGAGAATTCGTGAATCCGTGCGGGAGAATTCCGAACGGATCCAGCGGCGACGCCGGGGCGTTCAGCCCTTCTTCTCGGCCCAGCGCTTGCGGGCGTCACGCGCGCGGACGAGGAGGTGCATCGGCACCTTCTTCGCGGCCTCCTGGAGCTCGGCGTCGACGTCACCGCCGCCCGCGTCGCCACCGCCCGCCTCGGGTTCGTCGGGGACGAGGTCGTCGAACGACGGCGGCTCCACGCCGGGCTTCCAGTACTGGTACATGTACCGGACCACGTCGGCCAGGCCGTCGGACCCGAATCCCTTCGCCAGATCGACCGTGATGATGTTGGCGTACACGTGCACACCCGACACCTGACCGGTGGCGAACAGCCGACGAGCGAGCTCGTCGGACGGCGACGGGCCGTACGCCTCGTCGGCCGACGCGAACCGCTCGTGGCCCTGACCCGACAAAGTGCGATTGATCTCGAAGCGCACGACACCCGGCGTGGCACTCGGCTTCTCGATGACGTCGACGAGCTGGCCCATCGCGGAGCGACGATACCCGACCGGCGGCCGCGCACGGGCTTCCGGATCACGCCAACGCGTCGGCCAGCAGGTCGGGGAACTCGTCGGGTGTCGCAGCGAGAACGCGCGCGCCCACGGCGGCCAGAGCGGCAGCGTGATCGTGGTCGTGAGCCGGTGCTCCGTCGTCGGCGAGCGCGAGCAACACGATCACGGTGACACCCGAGGCGACCATCTCGGCCACGCGCCGACGCATCGTCTCGCCATCGCCGCCTTCGAACAGGTCGGAGATCAACACGAGCACCGACCGCCGAGGTCGATCGATCTGAGTGCGACACCACGCCAGCGCCGCGGCGATGTCGGTGCCGCCGCCGAGCTGCACCCCGAAGAGGATCTCGACCGGGTCGTGGAGGAACGGCGTGAGGTCGGTGAGCGACGTGTCGAATGCGGCGAACCGGGTCCGCAACGTGGGGAGCTGGGCCAGAACACCGGCGAACAGCGACGCGTAGACGACCGACTCGGCCATCGAGCCCGACTGATCGACGGCGATGACGACGTCCTTGGCCAGGCTCCGCTGATGTCGGCCGTGTCCGATGAGCCGTTCGGGCACAACGGTGCGGTGCTCGGGGATCCAGTGACGCAGGTTGGCCGAGATGGTGTGCGGCCAGTCGATGTCGCCCGGCTGTGGGCGCCTCGTGCGCTCGGAACGAGCCAGGGCGCCGCGTACCGCCCGGCGGGTGCGGTCGGCGAGCCGCTCCTCGATCCGGGCGAGCACGCTGGCGATGACCCGTCGCGCGGTGGCACGCGTCTCGTCGGGCAACGACCGATTGAGTTCGACGAGGAGGGTGACGAGCCCGAGGTCGGGTTCGACCGCCTCGAGCAACTCGGGTTCGAGGAGGAGCTGGCGCAGGTCGAGCCGTTCGACGGCGTCGCGCTGCAGCATCGTGACCACCGGCGTCGGGAAGTACCGCCGGATGTCGCCGAGCCAGCGCACGACCCCGGGCCGGGACCTCCCGAGGCCGCCCGCTCGGGTGCCCGACGTGCGTCGTTCGGACGCAACGCCATCTCGGTCGTACAACGCACCGAGCGCAGCATCGATCCGAGCGTCGTCGGCCGAGAGCCGTCCGGCTCCGGCCTCTCCCACACCGGTCGCCGAGTCTCCTCGATCACCCGAGGGCTCGCCGTCGGCGGCTCGTTCGGCGCCGGTCCCGTCGGTCGCATCGCCGTCTCCGGTTCCCTCACCATCGGTCGCACCCGGAGCAGACCGTCCTTCGGCGTCGTCGGGAACATCGGGCGTCTCGTCCGGGGTGGGGGCGGGCGGTCGCGATGCGTCGTCGAGGTCGCCAGCGGGCTCGGCAGCCGAGCCCAGCACGAGGCGCCAGCGGCGACGACGCTCCGCGGCGGAGACCTGGGGCAGATCGAGCAGTTCCCCCGGTTCGTGCGCCCGGGCGTCGACCGGACCGTGACCCACGTCGTCGACGGGCTCGATCGTGACCACGCCGTCGGCGCCCCAGTCGGCATCGGTCGCGGGGATCGCGAGTCCGAGCGCGTGGCGAACCGTGACGAGGGCGGCCGACGATCGCCCCGGATCGACGTCGGCGCCGAACACCGCACGCTGCTGCACCCGGCCGACCACGACGAGGGTCATGAGGCGTCGACGCTCGGCCGGCTCGAAGTCACCGAACGTACGACGAAGGAGCGGGAGCACGCCCTCGAACGAGTCGGGGGTGAGCGACGACAACCACCGATCGACGACCGCTCGGAGCGCGTGGTCGTGGATCAGGACCGTGCCGGACCCGGCGAGGAAGCCCTCGACGAAGGCGGCGCCCGACGCGGGCGACATGGCCCGCGACAGCGCCCGCGAGAGCCGACGCTCGACGGCCCCGGCGTCCCACACGTCGGCGTCGTGGAGCAGGCGGCTGGCCCGCCCGGAGATGGCGGCGTGGCGGGTGGCGTGGTGTGCAGCCAGTTCCTGCAGGACCTGCGGGACGACGGTGCGACGCGCCGGGTGATCGAGCGTCGCCAAGGCCGCCTGGAGCACGGTCAGGCGTTCGACCATGACCATGGCGGCGTCGTCGTCGAGCGACGAACACGCCGGCACGAGACCCGCCGCCACACGGATGACGAGACCGTCGAACACCCGCTCGAGCGACTCGACGTCGGTGTCCCGGACGTCGCCGTATCGGAGCGCCGCGGCGAGCGGGTGGAGCACGTCGATCAGCCGGCCCACGTCGGGGTCGGCGGCGGCGCGGCGGCCGAGCGAGTCGACCACCGGCGCGACGGCGGCGGGGAGCTCGGCGAACAGACCGCGCTGCAGCACACCGACCAGCTCGGACAGTGAGGTCGCTCCCGTGGCGCGCTCGGTCAGCGCCGCGGTGGCCGCCGATTCGACCGTGGTACCGAGACCCGCGCGCTCGACCAGGCGCACCGACATCTCGGGCTCCCAGGCGACGCGCCACGTCTCGCGGAACGTCCCCGACGTGCCGCGGCCCTCCTCGGGAACGGCCCACGGCACACCGATCGCCAACATCCGGTGGAAGAGGTGCGAGCGTCGACGACCGTTGGGCGTGCGGAGGTCGAGCTCGACCGTGGCCACGTCGGCCGACGGCTTCAGGCGAGCGGACCGCTGCTGCGCGGCGAGATCGCGAGCGAGCGGGACCTGGGGTGCCTCGGACGGAACACTTCCCAGTGCGTCGCCCACCACGACGCGATCGCGGATGACGTCGAGACCGCCCATGACGGCATCGGCGGCGTCGACGACCTCCCCCAGTCCGGGTCGGGGTCGATCGCGGAGCGCGGCGAGGGTGTCGGCGAGTCGGGTGCCGGCGATGAGGTGATCGGGCGAGGCGTCGATGCCACGCTCGCGCAGCTCGTGCGCGGCGTCGACGAAGAAGCGGGCGACTCCGTCAGGACCGGGATGGGTGAACACGTGGCGGTACCACCCGGGACTCGACACGCCCGCCCGGTACCCCGACGCCGACGCCAGCCGACGATGGGTCCACGGCACCCAGGCGGACGCCACCTTGACCTTCTTGAGTCCCCGCAGCGTCCGCGTGTCGGCGGTGGCCGTGTGGGCGTCGACATCGAGGGCCGGCACGTGCCAGGCACCGCACACGACGGCGATCGGTCCGTCGACCTCGCCGAGCGCCCGGCGGATCGCGCGGCGCATGTGCGCCTCGCGCCGTTCCTCGTCGTCGGGCGTGACCGTGCCGGACCGCGCCGCCGCCATCGCCTCGGCCACCGCGTCGAACGCCGGCTCGCCGTCACCCCGGTGCTCGATGACGTCGTCCCACCACCGTTCCGGGTCGGAGTCGCCACCGGCCTCGGCCAGCTGACGGATCGGGTCGACCGGTCGGTCGACCCCGACCTGCGGCGCGACGTCGGTCGCCGGCTGCGGAGACATGGTGACCGCCAGGGGGAGGTCGATCGCGCTCACCGCGACGCCGTTCCGGTGCGCCCACGAGACGGCCTGCCACTCGGGGCTGAACGTGGCGAACGGAGCGACGGCGACCCGGGACGGCTCGGCGACGACATAGCCGAGGAGCGCGATCGGAGGCACCAACCCGTCGTGTCCGATCCAGTCGAGGGCCCGCTCGGTGTCGGCCGGGGCCTCGACGAGCACCGCCTCCGGCTGGAGACGATCGAGCGCAGTGAGAACCGATCGAGCCGACCCGGGACCGTGGTGTCGGATCCCGAGCAGATGGACGCGGTCGCTCACGAGACGTCGAGCCGATCGCTCAGGACGCCTCCGAGCCGAACCCCGCATCGGCATCGGCGTCGAGGGCGCGACAGGCCTCGTAGAACTCGCCCCAGTCGGTGCGGTCGGCGACGACGCCCTCGAGGTACTCCCGCCACGCGACGCGATCGTGGATCGGATCGGACACGACGGCTCCGACGCTGCCGGCGGCGACGTCGCCCGGCGCCAACCGTCCGTCACCGAAGTGGGTGGCGAGGGCGAGCCCGTTGGTGACC
>JBCCTP010000351.1:0-5197 GCA_039198505.1 Actinomycetota bacterium
CGCTGACGATCGGGATCTGCTGCAGGAGCACAGCGAGCAGCCCGACCACGAACGAGGTCGGCACGTACACGGCGGCCAGGACGGCGAACCCGAGCGGCGCCCCGCGGTACTCGTCGAACGCTCCACGGAACGCCTGACCCGCTCGACGAGCCCGCCGCAGCGGAGTGGCCGGAACGGGCGTCCAGACGGTGCGTCGGGCGAGCGCTCGGAGTCCCAACACCAGGGCGGCGACGGCGACGACCAGCGCGACCGGCGACGTGGTGGCCACGATCAGCAGCGACGAGCCGCCCTCCACCGCGCCGCAGAACACGTCGACGATGAACCGGGCCTGGGAGTCGCCCGCCGGCACGACCACGCTCGCATCACGCAGCTCGTCGAACCACTCGGCCGGTTCGTCCCACCGTTCCTTCTCGGTCGGTCCGGTCGGACCGTTGAACGGGCCGCTCTGCCGTTCACCCCACCGCCCCTCGAATCCGAGCCAGGCGAACGGATCGTCGGCCGACTCGACGGTGTCGGGGAGCACGATCACGTCGGGTCGCAAGCGATCGGACGGCCCCGACGTCTCATCGCACCCGAACCCCTCGCTCGCGCTCCGGCCGAGGTACAGAGCCGAGCCGAAGTAGCTGGCGTGGGAGCCACGTGACGAGTGCACGACCGGACGGTCGCCGTCGCGGTCGAGCTTCGCGTCGTCCCACCCGGCGCGCTCGCCGCCCTCGTGCTGCGCGTATCCCACCTCGGCCGGGCCGTCGGCCAACGCCTGCTCGACCGTCGGCGCGTCGAAACGCAGGACGATGCCCTCCCAGTCGCTCTCGTGGGTGTTGTTCCAGTCGTTGTAGTACCACCAGAACCAGTACTGGACGTACACGTCGGCGCCATCGCCCGCGTCGTCGCCCTCGTCGGGTTCGTGCGGCTCGACCGACACCCGGGCGTACACGGCCGGTTCGACCCCCTCGGTGTACCGATCGAAGTCCTTCTCGTAGATGCACCCGGGCGACAACGAGTCGCCGGGGAAGTCGAGGTAGAAGCCCTCACCGAGTCCGAAGAGGTCGGCGGCACCCGGAGCCCGCATCACGACCGGATCGTTCCGCCCGACCTGACGGAGTGCGACCTGCGGATTGTCGAGGATCACCTCGACGGGCATGGGGGCGTACGGCTCGCCCTCGTCGTCGCATTCGTCGGCTTGACGTTTGATCTCGATGACCGGCGCATACCGCTCGGCGAGCTCACGCTCGAGCGACTCGTCGGCCTGCGCCTGAGCCGCTGGGGCGGCGGCCACCACGAGTCCTCCGCCGAGCGCGACGAGGAGGACGAGCAGGAACCTCTGCCAGAGGAGCCGGCCCGCTCTCGTGCGATCGCTCCCCCTCCATCGACCGACCCGACTCATCTGCCCCCTTCTCCTCCGGTCGTCGACCGGTCGCCGACGACTCCGAGGATCAGCGCACCGTACCCGTGTCAGACTCGACCACATGGAGATCCCGACGGGGGCACTGGTCGTGCTCGCGGGACCGTCGGGCTCGGGCAAGTCGACCTGGGCGGCACACCACCTCCGGTCGGACCTCGTGATCTCGTCGGACGTCCTGCGCGCCGTCGTCGGAGTGGGTCCATCTGACCAACGAGCCGGAACCGATGCGTTCGACGTCCTCGACCTCGTCGTCGAGCGACGACTGAAGCGCGGCCTCACGACCGTGATCGACGCACTCGCCCTCGACCCGAAGCAGCGCGCGAGGTGGCGCGAGCTCGCCGCGCGGTTCGACCGCCCGACCTGCGCCATCGCCTTCGACACACCCGACGCCGAGTGCCGTCGGCGCAACAAGGCGCGGGACCGGCCCGTCCCGTCGAAGGCCGTGACGAGCCAGCTGAGTCGCTGGCCCGACGTGCGCGCCGCACTCGCCGACGAATTCGACGAGGTCCACGTCGTCAGGGCCGACGGCGATCCCGACTCCGTCGCACTCGTTCCGCCCGCGCTCCACCGTCACCGCACCCGACGATCGATCCAACGGGAGGACCCGATGCCACTTCGGTTCGGACTCAGCGTCAGCAGCTTCACCTGGCCGGGAGAGACCGCCGACCTCGCCCCGACGTTGGGACGCATCGCCACCGAGGCCGAGGAGGTCGGCTTCTCGAGCCTCTGGGTGATGGACCACGTGATGCAGATCCCTCAGGTCGGGCGCGAGTGGGAACCGATGCTCGAGAGCACGACCTCGCTCGGTTTCCTCGCCGCAGCCACCGACACGATCCGCATCGGCGCACTGGTCAACGGGATCACCTATCGCAACGTCGCCCACCTGGGGAAGATGGTCTCGACGCTCGACGTGCTGTCCGGTGGCCGGGCGATGTGCGGACTCGGAGCGGCGTGGTTCGATCGGGAACACCGGGCGTACGGATGGCAGATGCCGCCGCTGACCGAGCGGTACGAACTGCTCGAGGACGCACTCGAGTTGTTCCCACTCCTCTGGGGGCCCGGCTCGCCTTCGTTCGACGGGCGACGCGTCACGGTGCCCGAGGCGATCTGCTACCCCCGCCCGATCCAGGAGCGCATCCCGATCCTCGTCGGCGGCTCGGGCGAGCGACGGACCCTCCGACTCGTCGCCCGACACGCCGACGCCTGCAACCTGTTCGGCGAACCCGACGTGATCCGGCACAAGGTCGACGTGCTCCACGAGCACTGTCGGACGGAGGAACGGGACCCGGCGGAAATCGCCGTCACGCAGCTCTCCTCGATCCTGTGTGCCTCCGACGAAGATGAGCTCACGGCGAAGCTCGAGGCCCGGTCGAACGATCAGCGCCCTGCCGAGATCACGGGTGCTGAGCTGACGGCCGGAACCGTCGACCAGCACGTGGGCCGGTTCCGGGCGCTGGCCGACGCCGGCGTCGAGGAAGTGGTGGTGAGTCTCGCGGACGTCGGAGAAACCGGTGCGGTCGACACGTTCGCCGACGTGATCGACGCGTTCCGCTGAGACGCGTGCCATCTCGTGCACGGTCGCGTGCGCTGGGCGCGCGACCGTGCACGAGAACGGTGAGTGAGGTGGGTCAGGCGAGGATGCGCGACTTGAGCGCGGCGAACTCCTCGTCGGAGATCTTGCCCTCGTCGCGCAGCTTGCTGGCCTTCTCGAGTTCGGAGGCGGCGCCGCCACCTCCACCCGAGCCGGCGGTCTCACGGACGTAGGCGTCGAACTCGTCCTTGGCGGCCTTCTGCTGGGCGATGGACCGCTTGGTCATGCCCTCGCCGCGGACGATCACGTAGATCAGCAGGCCGAGCAGCGGAAGCACGACGAGCAGCAGCAGCCACCCCGCCTTGCCCCATCCGCTCAGCTCCTCGTCGCGGAACAGGTCGACGATCGCCGAGAACATCATCAGCAGGACGCTGATGAAGAGGAACGCCACGAAGACGGTCCAGATGGCGGCCAGAATGGAGAATGAAAGCACGTGTCCTCCCGTGTATTCGATCGTGCTGAGTGTCGTGTCACGCGGCCAGGTCGGCCGCTGCGGTCGACGAAGCTACCACTAACGGTGGTTACTTGAATCGACGATCGTCAGCGGCGCACGGTGGTGCCGTCGGCTCCGGTCTCGACGGTCCACCCGTCGGCCTGGAGCTCGGCGCGGAGTGCATCGGCGGTCGCGAAGTCCTTCTCGGCGCGGGCCGCGTCGAGCGACGCCGCCTTCTGAAGGACGTCGGCCGGTACGTCGTCGGCGGCGCCACCGAGGTCGAGTCCGACCGCCCCGGTCATCTCGAACACGGCGGCCACGAGAGGACCGGCCGATGTGTCGCGGGCGTCGATCGCCGTGTTGGCCGCCCGCACCGTGTCGAACACGATCGACATCGCCTTCGGTGTGTCGAGGTCGTCGTCCATCGCCGCGCGGAACCGAGCGAGCACCTCGTCGTCGGCCTGGGCACCCTCGAGTGCCGACGCGGACCGCGCTGCGAAGGCGTCGAGACCACCGAGTGACGAGACGGCGCGGTCGATCGTGTCCTGGTTGAGCGTGAGCGGGCTCCGATAGTGCGCCTGGAGGAGGATGAGCCGGTAGGCGCGCTGGTCGTACTCGTCGATGAGGTCGAGAAGGTTCGACACGTTGCCGATCGACTTCGACATCTTCTCGCCCTCGGCGTCGACGATGAAGCCGTGGTGCATCCAGTGGTTCGCGAACCGCTTGCCGAGCGCGACCGCCTGGGCACGTTCGTTCTCGTGGTGCGGGAACCGCAGGTCCTGGCCTCCGCAGTGGAGATCGAAGCCCTCGCCGAGCAGCTCGAGGCTCATCACGACACACTCGGAATGCCAGCCCGGGCGTCCCTCGCCCCAGGGCGACGGCCACGCCGGCTCGTCGGGCTTCGAGAACTTCCAGAGCACGAAGTCGGCCGGGTGGCGCTTCTCGTCGGCACCGAACACCTCGCGGTCACCGCCACCGGCGCGCATGTCGTCGAGCGACTGGTGGGCGAGGAGGCCGTAGTCGTCGACGTCCTCGACCGAGAAGTACACGCCGTCAGACGTGGTGTAGGCGAGGTCGCGGTCGACGAGTTCAGCGATGAGTTCGACCATCTCGGGCACCCATTCGGTCGCGTGGGGGATGTCGGTGGGCCGCTCGTTGCCGACTCCGTCCATCGCCGTCCACCACATCGCCTCGCACTTGGTCGCGATGTCCTTCCAATCGCGCTCCTCACGATTCGCCCGATTGATGATCTGGTCGTCGATGTCGGTGATGTTCGACACGAGGCGCACGTCGAGGCCGGTCCACTCGAGGTACCGGCGGAGGATGTCGTACGTGACCGTGGCGCGGCCGTGTCCGAGGTGGGCGGGCCCGTACACCGTGGGTCCACACAGGTAGATGCCGACCTTCCCGGGCTCGCGGAGTTCGAGCTCGCGCACGGTTCTCGTGGCGGTGTCGTACAGGTGCAGCACGACGCGGAGTGTACGAGGACCACCACGACCGCCCGACGGTGGTTCGAGCGGTCGATTCAGCCGGCCGCGGCACGCCGGGCGACGATCGCGGCGAACTCGTCGTGGCTGAGTTCGCCACGCAGCAGCGCCGCGACCGAGCGCGGCAGCGGCGACCGCGGGAATCGATCGTCGTCGACGAGTTCCGCCGTGGTGACGACGTTGCCGTCGGGCTCGAACTCGAGCCGGCGCCACCCGGGAGGGAGGAACACGTTCTCGGCGAGATCGAAGTTGTTCTTCAGCGCCGGGCCGATGTGCACCGGCAC
>JBCCTP010000352.1:0-5167 GCA_039198505.1 Actinomycetota bacterium
CGTGGACGAGTCGGCGGAAGCGACGCCACCACGGACCGCGGATGTCGACCGCGAGGTGACGCGCCGGAATCGCCCGGTCGGTCGTGAACCTGGCGAGCACGTGATGGAGGACCAGTCGCTCGTGCGGCAGGAGCGAGTCGCCGTCGAATGCGGTGGCCGACGGTCGAACTCGGCTGACCTCGTCGTCGGTCTCGGGCGGCAGGAGGCGCAGCCACCCGCGCGCCCCGAGATCGACCACCGTGGCGCGGAGGCCCTCGGCGGTGAGCGTGGCGTCGTGCGTGAGCAGGTTGACGACGGCGGGTGACTCGGTGCCGAGTGCGCCGGTGGCCGCCTCGTCGACGCGGGGCCGATCGGGAGCGGCGAGTCGCTCGGCGTACCAGACGGCGACGGCGGCGAGCACGGTGAGCACGACGCTGATCGTCAGCAACGCCCCGCCGGGCGTGGGCGCGATCAGAGCCGGGCCGATCATCGGATCGACATCATGGCATCACGTCTGCTCGGAACGCAGCCACACCGTCCGTTGCGGGAACGGGATCTCGATGTCGGCGTCGTCGAGCGCCCGCTTGAGGGCGAGGCGCAACGCACGCTGGATCGTCCACTGCATGCCGGGCGCGGTCTTGACGAGCATCCGCATCGTGATGCCGTCGGCGCCGAGGGTCTCGACGCCCAGCAGGTCGGGTGGCTCGAGCACGTCGTCGGCCCACTCGGGGTCCTCGCACACCGCCTCCGCGGTCGCAAGCAGCACATCGCGGACCCGCTCGAGGTCGGCGTCGTAGGCCACGTCGATGTCGACCAGGGCCGCCGACCAGAGCTGCGACTTGTTGCCGACCCGCTGGATCTGCCCGTTGGCGACGTGCCAGACGGTGCCGTCGAGCCCGCGCAGCACGGTGGCGCGCAGGCCGACCTCCTCGACCACGCCGACCGCCTCGCCGAGGTCGACGACGTCGCCGATGCCGAACTGGTCTTCCAGCAGCATGAAGAACCCGGCGATGCAGTCCTGCACCAGCGACTGGGCGCCGAAGCCCAGTGCGACGCCGGCGATCCCCGCACCGGCGATGAGCGGGCCGAGATCGATGTCGATCTCGGAGAGGACGAGGAGCACGGCGATGGTCCAGATCAGGACACTGGCCGTGCTGCCGACGACCGCTGCGATGGAGGTGGCCCTCGCCTCGCGACGGGCGCGCATCTGCGGATCGGCCTGGTCGACGCCGAGTACGTCGGAGAGCAGGACGTCGGGGTTGTCGATCCCCAGCCGCTGCAGCTGGCGTTGCGCGAGGTTGTCGCGCGGATGCATGAACTTGGTGATCGCTTTGTCGAGCATGCGCCGGGCGATCCGGGCCGCGATCCATGCGACGAGCAGGATGAACAGGATCTTCAGCGGGCGTCCGACGATCCAGTCGACGACGCCGGTGAGCGCCTCGTTGCCGTCGCTCCACTCGAAGGTGCGCTCGCACAGCCAGCCGGGATTGCTGCCGCATGCGTCGATCAGCTCGGCGGCGGCGTCGTCGTCCTGATCGGCCTGGCGCACGAGACGTGCCACGACCACGGACCGTAGACGCCCTCCGTGCGCAGAGTCGGGATGCCTGAGCCGATCTGGCCGGCATCTTGAACGGAACCCCGAGATGCGTTCGATCGGTCACGATAGTGTGGCGCCGAGTGAACACTCAGCGTCACGCTCAGTGACGCACCGCCCCCAAACGGACTTGTCCCGGTCTGCCCACCTCTCTCCCTGACGAACGGTCCTTCACCATGCCTGACACGAACATCGGACACACCAACATCCGGCTCGGTGTCGTCGGAACCGGCTACGTCGGTCTCACGACCGGTGCCTGCTTCGCCCACCTCGGCCACCACGTCGTCTGCGGCGACATCGACCAGCGCAAGGTCGACCTGCTCAACGACGGCCAGATCCCGATCGTCGAGGACGGCCTCGAGCAGGTCGTGAGCGACGCACGGGAGGCCGGCCGGCTCGAGTTCGTGCTCGGTTCCCAGGCGGCGGCCACCGACGCCGACATCGTCTTCCTGTGCGTCCCCACCCCGCAGGGCGACGACGGCTCGGCCGACCTCAGCTACATCCAGCAGGCCGCCGAAGAGATCGCTCCCGTCCTCAAGCCGGGCGCGGTCGTGGTGAACAAGTCGACGGTGCCCGTCGGCTCCACCATCGCGGTCGAGAAGGTGCTGAAGCGCGACGACGTCTATGTCGTGTCGAACCCCGAGTTCCTGCGCGAAGGCACGGCCGTCCACGACTTCCTGCATCCCGATCGCGTCGTGATCGGGTCAGCTGATCGGGGCGCCGCCGAGCGCGTCGGCGAGCTCTACGCCTCGATCGACACGCCGATCATCATCACCGACCCCTCGTCGGCCGAGACCATCAAGTACGCCGCCAACGGCTTCCTGGCGATGAAGATCTCCTTCGTCAATGCCGTCGCCGCCATGTGTGAGGCCGTCGGCGCCGACGTGAGTGCCGTCGTCGACGGCATCGGCTCCGACCAGCGCATCGGCTCGCAGTTCCTCAAGCCCGGACCCGGTTGGGGCGGTTCGTGTTTCCCGAAGGACTCACGTGCGATGGTCAAGATCGCCGAGGACCACGGGTACAACTTCTCGATGATGCGCGGCGTCATCGACGTCAACAACGAGCAGCGCAACCGCATGGTCGACAAGGTCGCGAAGGCCGTCGGTCGTCACCCGTCCGATCTCACGGGGGTCACCGTCGGAGCGCTCGGTCTCACCTTCAAGGCGGGCACCGACGATCTCCGCGAGTCGCCCGCCATGGCCATCATCAAGGAGCTCCGCAGTGTCGGCGCCCGGGTGCAGGCGTACGACCCGACCACGTGCGGCGAACTCGATCCCCACCAGGAGCAGGTGCTCGCCGGGATCGACCTGGCCAAGGAGATGCACGACGTCGCCCGGTACGCCGACGTGATCGTCGTGTTCACCGAGTGGCCCGAGTTCGCAGAGGTCGACCTCGGCAAGATCCGCGCCGAGACCGGCCGGGAGATCACGGTCGTCGACATGCGCAACCTGCTCGACCCCGAGACGGTCCGTGCGGCCGGCCTCGGCTACGACGGCGTCGGCCGCCGCTGAGCCGTGCGTGTCGTCGTCGCCGGCGGAGCCGGCTTCCTCGGGTCACACGTGTGTGATGCGCTCCTCGATCGCGGTGACCAGGTCGTCGCCGTCGACAACTTCGTCACCGGAGACGCCGCCAACGTGGCGCACCTGTCCGGGCGGGCCGACTTCGAGTTCGTCGAGCAGGACGTGTGCGAGCCGTTCTCGATCGACGGGCCCGTCGATGCGGTGATGAACCTCGCCAGCCCGGCCTCGCCGAAGGACTACTACGAACTGCCCGTCGAGACGCTCGACGTCGGGAGCATCGGCACCCGCAACCTCCTCGAGTTGGCGCTCGCCCACGACGCCCGCTTCTTCATGGCGTCGACCAGCGAGGTGTACGGCGATCCCGACGTCCACCCTCAGCCCGAGAGCTACTGGGGCCACGTGAACCCGATCGGCCAGCGGAGCATGTACGACGAGGCCAAGCGGTTCTCCGAGGCGCTGTGCTTCGCGTACCACCGATCGAAGGGTGTCGATCTCCGGGTCGTCCGCATCTTCAACACGTACGGTCCGCGCATGCAGCCCGACGACGGCCGCGTCGTGTCGAACTTCATCTGCCAGGCGCTCCAGGGCCAGGCGCTCACCATCTACGGCGACGGCTCACAGACCCGTAGCTTCTGCTTCTGCGACGACGAGGTGCGCGGGTTCCTCGCGCTGCTCGACAGCGACGTCGTCGGGCCGGTCAACATCGGCAACCCCGGTGAGTTCACGATGCTCGAACTCGCCGATCTGGTGAACGAACTGACGCAGAACGAGGCGGGCATCGTGTTCGAGCCGCTTCCGTCCGACGATCCGAAGCAGCGCAAGCCCGACATCACGATCGCCACCGATCGTCTCGGCTGGGAGCCGAAGATCGCACTGCGCGAGGGCCTCGAGCGCACCATTCCGTACTTCGCCGAGAAACTCGGCGTCTGAGTCGAACAACCCGCTCGAGCGGCGGGTCCGCGGTCAGCGCCGCGTCCTACACTCGGGCGCCGTGCTGAGAGAGCGGGTGATGGCGGGATTACGGCCCGCGTCACTCGATCTGCGCACCGACGAGTTCCGCGATCTCGTCAAGCGATCGCGCGAGGTCGTGCTCCTCGCCGCGCTGACCGGGGCGATCACCGGAGCGTTCGTCCGGTACTTCGAGTACGTCGTCGTCGAGCTGCTGTTCCATGCTCTCGAGGAAGCGAACTGGTTGTGGTCGCTGTTCGTCCCCGGTCTCGGACTCGTGGTCGCCGCGCTGCTGCTGCGGCTCGTCGGGAACGGCGTGAGCCCCGCCACGTCCGACGAGTACCTCCGCGCCTTCCACGACTCCGAGTACCCGCTGCGCTGGCGGGCGTTCCTGGCTCGGACGGGCGCCGCGGTCGCCACCCTCGGCTCGGGCGGCGCGATGGGTCTGGAGGGTCCGTCGATGTACGCGGGCTCGGCGATCGGCGCGGCCATCCAGCGGCGGCTGCCCGCGCCCTTCCGCGGCGCCGACTATCGCACGCTGCTCGTCGCGGGCGCTGCGGCCGGTGTCGCCGCGATCTTCAAGGCGCCGGCGACGGGGGCGATCTTCGCGCTCGAGGTTCCGTTCCGCGATCAGATGGCGCGGCGGATGCTCCTCCCGGCGCTCGTCGCGAGCGCGTCGGGGTACCTCACGTTCGTCCTCCTCGCCGACCGGAACACCGACCCGCTGTTCATCGTGACCGGCGATGACCGGAGCGGATCGCTCTTCCGGTTCGTCGACCTCTTCGGCGCCATCCTCGTCGGGATCGGGTGCGCCGTCGGCGCCCGCCTCTTCTCGAAGCTGATGCGCGACGCGAAGGCGCTGACGCTTCGTCCGATCGGCGCTCGGCTGATCGGCGCCGGGGCGACCATGACGGCGATCGTGCTCGCCACACGGGTGCTCACGGCCGACAACGGCAACCCGGCCGACGGTGAGAGCCTGACCCTGGGGTCGGGCTACAACGTGATTGCGTGGCTCGGCGAGGCCGAACACGCGCTCTGGCTCCTCGTCTGCATCTTCTTCCTGCGGATGTTCGCGACGGCGACCACGTTGGCCGGCGGGGGAGTGGGCGGTGTGTTCATCCCGCTC
>JBCCTP010000353.1:0-5164 GCA_039198505.1 Actinomycetota bacterium
GACGCAACGATCAACGAGCGTCCGTCCCGCACCAAAACACCTTGTGTTTCAAGCCGTTGAAAAGCCTCGCGGACCGGCGTTCTGG
This sequence comes from Actinomycetota bacterium, assembly GCA_039198505.1. Classification (GTDB taxonomy): domain Bacteria; phylum Actinomycetota; class Acidimicrobiia; order Acidimicrobiales; family Ilumatobacteraceae; genus Ilumatobacter_A. The sequence continues at coordinate 86 of JBCCTP010000353.1, forward strand.
CAGTTGGTCGGCGATCGTCCGAGTCGTGGTGGTCACCTGGTCGACCAACGCGCGGTCGCCGGCGCCCCGTGCACGGCGGGCGAGCCGGCCGATCCAGGTGTCGTCGGCGAGCGATCGCGGGAGTCGGTGGTGACCGACGGCGTCGATCAGGTCGCTCTCGACTGTCGAGGGTGTCTCGGTCGTTCGCCGACGCGCTCCGTCGCCGCCGTCGTGAAGTGGGCCGGACGTCGTCACGACCGAGGTTCGACGTCGTACCCGGCCGCGGTGACGAACTCCTCGACGAGGGCGGGCCAGACGAGGTCGCGCACCTCCGGGGCGTTCGAGAAGTGGACGGTGTCGCGCATCAACGGCAGGGCCGAGGTGCAGTCGGCATCGGGACAGAGCCAGTCGCCGAAGTCGAACACGTCGTAGCCGAGCGACTCGATCTGCGCGTTGAGGCAGCCCGGTCGGTCGGACTGCGACGGATCCCGATACTCGGTCGGCGGAGCGACCGTCGTGACGACGACGCGTGCGTCGTTCGCCATGCGCTGAGCGAGGTCGGCGTACGCAGCCGCGTATCGCTCGTCGAACCCGGGCTCGCACGGATCGACGACCTCGCCCGACTCGAGCTCACGGCCGGCGATCGTTCCTCCCCACCCGAACATGAGGACGACGACGTCGGGGTCGTTCTCGCTCACGTCGGCGGCGAAGCGGTCGGGGGAATCACACTCGGCAGGGTCGGCGATGAGCCGGCCGTCGTCGAACGCCCACCGTCCTTCGAACGTGACCGGGCACGCGATGACACTGCGGTTGGTGACGGACACGAGAGCGCGTCCGATCTGCATCGGTGTGGCGATGGGATCGCCGAGGCTCTCGGCGACCGAGTCGCCGAGGAGGAGCACCCGCAGCGGTCGATCGGGCGGCAGCGGCACCGGTTCGACCTCGGACGCCGTGTCGGATTCGGTGGCGGGGTCGATCTCCGGGTCGGCCTCGGGCGGTCGCTCGCTCTCGGAGTCGGCGGCGCCGGCGGTGCCCGGACCGGGATCCGTCTCGGAGCCCGCGTCGCCGCCCGTTCGCGCGATGGCATCGGGGTCGGCGCGGCCCGGATCGGCCTCGACGTCCGCCGCGCTCGTCGACTCGGGATCGTCGGTGTCGCTGCCGGTGTCGGTGTCGGTGTCGTCGGCCGTCGCCGTCGACGGGAGCGCGAGCGGAGCGTCGGAGCCCCCGCCGGCCCCGTCATCGGCGGCGACGACGGCGGCCCCGCCGACCACCACCATCGCCATGGCGTACGCCGCCGCCCGGAGGGGCCGATCGACGCGCGGAAGCGGCGCACGTCGCTCGATGAACACCCACGACACCCACGTGAGGAGCGCGGTCACGGCGACCCAGAGCGCACCGAGTGCGGGTCCCTCGAGTCCGGTCCGCTCGGAGTCGAGCACGACGATCACCGGCCAGTGCCACAGGTAGATCCCGTACGACACGCGCCCGATCGTGACGAGCGGACGCAGCGAGAGGGCGGCGGCGATCGGACCGGCGCGAGTGGCGGCGAGCAGCACTGCGAGTGAGCACAGTCCCAGCGCGGCGAACCCGGGTCCGTACAGCCAGCGTTCGCCGCCGTCGACGATCGCCATGGCCACGCCGAGGATCACGGCACTCGCCACGCCGAGCGATGTCAGCCAGGTCGGGACACGGCCCTCTCCCGTTCGTGCGCCGCGGGTGAGCAGGCAGCCGGCGACACACCCGATGGCCAGTCCGACACCCCGCGTGTCGGTCCCGAAGTAGAGGCGGTTCACGGGGATCGAGTCGTCGGACGCGAGCAGCCATGCCCACGAGGCCGACGCCACGAGGGCCACACCGGCGGCACCCGCAATCCAGTACCGCACGCGACCCCGGCCCGAGCGTGCGGCGAGCCAGGCCACACCGATGATGACGAGCGGCCACACCACGTAGAACTGCTCCTCGACCGCCAGCGACCAGGTGTGTTCGAGCAGCGACGGCTCGTCGTACGCGGCGAAGTACTCGTAGCCGCTGCGCAACCGGTGCCAGTTCGCCACGTACAACAGCGTCGAGGCGACCTCGCCGTCGAGTGAGTCGGTGCGCCGGCCTCCCGCGAACGACCATGCGACCACGGCCGCGCACAACGCGATCACCGCCGGGAGAAGTCGGCGCGCACGTCGAGCCCAGAACGCACCGAGGCGCAGCCGGCCCTGGGACTCGATCTCCTGCACGGCCAGGCCGGTGATGAGGAACCCGGAGATGACGAAGAAGACGTCGACGCCGAGGAAGCCGCCGTCGAGCACGCCGGCATGGAACGCGAAGACGGCGGCGACCGCGACGGCTCGCAGTCCGTCGAGTCCCGGGAGATAGCCAAGCCCGCGCCCGCGATCGCCGACGCCGGCGTTCGTGTCTGCCGTCTGATCGCCGGACCCGTGCGGCGAGCTGCCGGTCGTGGATCGATCGGCCCCGTGGACGGGAGTCGGTTCGGGCGTGGCGTCGGGAGGTGGTGGGGGCAGCGGGGCAGCGGTGCCCGGCGTCGACGTCATCGGTGTGGTTCTGGGTGGGAGGCGGGATGGGCTCAGGCGGCGACCTTGCGGTGCAGGATCTCGACGGCCGGGCGGAGGAAGCCCGGGTCGAGGTGGTCGCGAGCTCGGGGACGGAAGCGGAATGGGATGCTGATGTTGGCGTCGAGCGCCTCGACTTCATGCGACCAGTACGGCGGGATGAACAGCGCCTGGCCGGCCTCGAGCACCGTCTCCCACCGCGTCGCCCGGCGAAGGCGGGGGAAGCGGTCGGGATCGGCCTCGCTCGACCGCGCCGGCAGCTCGCTCCAGCGGGAGGTCGGTCGGAACGGCGACGAGAAGTAGACGTTGCGACGATCGTCGGGGTGGTAGAGAGCGACCCGCTTCGACCCGTGTGTCTGGACGAGGAGACCCGTCCAGGCGTCGTGGTGCAGTGGTGTCACGCACCCTCGGCTGCCGACCCAGATGCCGCTCGCACTGCGGTCGGGGCGCCGGCCGGTGGCGGGACCGAGACGCTCGGCCATCCGGTCGACCACGTGGCCGACCTGACCGTCGAGACGGTCGACCGAGAAGAGCTGGTAGGTGGTCCGGTCGGGGCCCCGCTCGGCCCCATCGGGACCGAACAGGTCGTCGAGGAACTCGTGCAGTGTCAACCGTTCGGTCGCCACCTTCTCGGAGCCGTAGTCGCCCACGTAGAGGAAGTACGGGGCGTCGTCTCGATGGCGTGCGACGGGGAACGCCGAGTCGGTGTGGTCGGCGATGCGTCGGAGTCCGTCGAGGTCGGCCGGATGGTCGAGGTCGAGGCGGTCGACGAAGCCCGACACGATGACCGGGGAGGGTCCGTCGACGATGTCGGCGAGGTCGTCGAGGTGATCGATCTCGACCACGGGAACCGCCACACGCGCGGGTCGGGTGCGGCGGGTTCGCAGCGCGGCCCGGGCCCGGTCGGCGCACCAGATCGGGGTCAGCACACCGACCAGACCGGCGGCTGCGACACCGCCGCAGGTGGAGCGCACCGCTCGTCGTGCGCGCGCGGCGGGGGCGGACATGTCGACAGTCTGGCGGCTCGATCGTCGATCATCATGCCGCTCCGCGTCTGCACCCCACGCGTCGTGGTCGACGGATGGAGTGACCTGCCGTCCTCGATGTGCCGGAGCGAGGGCATCGACCGTTGGGGGTGTCGGCGGCGTGGTCGGTAACGTCGGTCGGCGTATGGAGCATCCGCGGTTCGAGGGATTCCGGTTCGTCGGGGACAAGCGCACCCAGCTCGTCTACGACCTCGAGACGTGGGAGGACCGCGACGTGATCGACGAGTTCGTCGACGAGAACGCCGGGCTGGGGTTCGCTCCCGACACGCTCGACGAGGCGCGCAACCGCGGGTACACGCTCGCCACACCGGGCAAGACGCGCATGAAGCGGACACCTCGGGCCTGATCGGCCGGAACAGCCGCCGAATCGGCCGGAGAGGAGCGACGTCGTGCCGGGGATGGACTCGTCGTTCGAGTCGCACGGGCACACGCTGAGCGCCCACATCGGTCGTCCACCGGGTGCGACGGCTCGCGGTCCCGGCGTGATCCTGTGTCACGGATTCCCGACCGGCCCGCTCGATGCCGCTCGCTCGGCGGGGACGTACCCCCAGTTGATCGACCGGATCTCGAGTGCGCTGGGGTGCATCTCGATGACGTTCAACTTCCGGGGCACGGGGCAGAGCGACGGCGACTTCTCGCTCCAGGGCTGGGTCGACGACCTGCGGTACGCGATCTCGCACCTGCTCGCCATCGGTGGCGACAACGTCGACGGCGTGGTCCTGGTGGGAACGAACACGGGGGGATCGATCGCCGTGTGCGTGGGTGCCGACGACCCGCGCGTGGTCGGGCTCGCGCTGCTGGGACCCCGCGCCGACTTCGACGACTGGGCCGACCATCCCCGGCGGTTCCTCGAGCACGCCCGAGAGATCGGTGCGATCACCGACCGGAAGTTCCCCCCGTCGATCGACGACTGGTCGCGCGAATTCCGCCGGTTCCGGCCGGTGGCGGCGGCGCGCCGATTCGCGCCGCGACCGATGATGGTGATGCACGGCGACGACGACGACCGGGTCCCCGTGTCGGACGCGCGTCAGCTCGTGACGGCGCACGGCAACGCCGAGCTGAGCCTGCTCCCCGGAGCGGGCCACCGGCTCCGTCACGACCCCCGCGCCGTCGCGGTCCTGCTCGGCTGGATCGACCGGATGCAGGCGCTCCACACCCACCCCTCGACCGCCGACACGTAACGACACTGTGGGTCAGGCACACAGTGTCGCCGGTCCGTCGTGTTCCCCAGAGCGACACTGTGTGCCTGACCCACAGTGTCGCCGGCGAGCGGGCGGCTCGTCAGGTGCGCATCGGCCAGGTCGGGCGGCGGTCGATCGGGAGGTCGGTGCGGGTCGGGTTCTGCTGATCGCGCGCCGACATGACCGGGTTCTCGACGCCCCAGCCCTCCGTGGGTCCGTCGCCGGCAGTCCAACCCACCCACACGTCGGGATCGTCCCACGCGACGCCCAGTTCGTCGGCCGGGTTGTAGTACCCGTCGACCAGGTACGTCA
>JBCCTP010000354.1:0-5162 GCA_039198505.1 Actinomycetota bacterium
CCCCGACTTCGATCCCGACGCCGCCGCAGCGCTCGTCGCCGAGTACGAAGCCGAGGTCGGGCCGGTCGAGTTCGAGCTGTCGATCGAGCCGAATGCAGCGGTCATCGAGGTCGCCGAGGTGATGATGTCGTTCCTCGCCGATGTGGGCATCGACGGTGAACTCAAGGAGATCGGCCAGGGCCAGTCGGCCATCACGGCGATCCAGGACGACTACCAGGCGTTCTCGTGGTTCCAGTTCGGTGCGCCCGACCCCGACCGCGACTACGTGTTCTTCCACTCGACCGGTGGTCTTCTCAACTGGTCGAACCTGATCAGCCCGGAGATCGACGCCGGTCTCGACCAGGCCCGCCAGAACGACGACCCGGCGGTTCGTGCCGAGGGCTACGGGCAGTTCCTCCAAGTGCTGGCCGACGAGGTGCCGATGCTCTGGGTCGATCATCTGAACGGCATCGAGGCGGCGGTGACGATTCCCGAACTCAACGGCATCGGTACGCCGGGTGTCCTGCCCGACGGATCGCCGTCGCTGCCGATGACCGACGGCAGCTTCTTCTCGTGGACCGGCGTGTGGCTGGAGCAGTGAGAGATCCCGGTCGGTCCCACGACGTGAACCGAGTGCGCTGACCCGGCGATGTTGATCCTGCGGCGGTTCGGCCGCCTCGCGATCGTGTTCGTCGTCGTCACGTTCTTCACCTTCTTCCTGCTCGATCGGGCACCGGTCGACATCGCGGAGGTGAAGGCGGGCCTCAACGCGACACCCGAGAACGTGGCGGCGATCCGCGCCGAGCTGGGCCTCGACGACCCGTTCCTCGTCCGCTACCTGCGGTGGCTCGGTGATGCGTTCCGACTCGACTTCGGCGACTCGATCGTGCTCGACGGGTTCACCAGCTGGGACCTCATCAGCGAGGCGCTGCCGAAGACGCTCGAGCTGATGATCCTCGCCGAGATCATCGCGATCGCGATCGCCGTGCCGCTGGCCATCGCCTCGGCCCGTCGACCCGGCGGGTGGATCGACCGCCTCGGGTCGACGAGTGCCTTCGGGCTGCTGGCACTGCCGTCGTTCGTCCTCGGGATCTACCTGTCGTTCCTGTTCGGGGTGCAGCTCGGCTGGTTCCCGACGATCGTCGACGATCTCCCGAGCATCTTCACCGATCCGTTGGGCAACCTCCGCCAGATGCTCCTGCCCAGCATCACGCTCGCGCTCAACTTGGTGGCCGTCTACCTGCGGTTGCTCCGCAGCGACCTCATCGACACGCTGCAGGAGGACTACGTGATGCTCGCCCAGGCGCGCGGGCTGAGCGATCGACGGGTGATGTGGCGTCACGTGTTGCGCCCGTCGTCGCTCAACCTCACGACGGCGATCGGACTCAACGTCGCCGGACTCATCGGTGGCGCGCTCATCATCGAGGTCCTGTTCGCCATCAACGGCGTCGGCCGTTTGGCGATCCAATCCGTGATCCTCAACGACTTCGCGGTCGTCGCCGCGATCGTCGCCATTCTGACCGTGGCCTACGTCGTCGTGAACTTCGTCGTCGACGTCCTCTACACCGTGCTCGATCCGAGGATCCGCCATGGCGCTCGTTGAGCCCGGGCCCACCGGCGTCAAGACCGGGGCCGAGGCGGTCGACGCCGCCCAGTCGGGCTCCGACCCCGTGATGGTCGAGACGGGACGTCGACTCGGCGTGGCGTTCTGGATGTCTCTCGTGTGGATCGGTCTGGTCGTCATCGCAGCGGTGTTCGGCGATCTGCTCCCGATCCGCGATCCCGAGGAGTTGGGGATCCGGACCCGTGAAGTCGAACGGTTCGAGGGACCGGGGTGGAACGCGTGGTTCGGCGGGGACGGGCAGGGCCGCGACCTCTTCTCGCGGGTCGTGGCCGGGGCGCGTCCCGCGTTGATCCTCGGGCTGTCGGTCACGGTCCTCGCGGCCACCATCGGCGCGGCGATCGGCACCACCGCCGGCTACCTCCGCGGTCGGGTCGACGCCGTCGTCGCCCTGCTGGTCGACATCGCCCTCGCATTCCCCGGGCTCGTCCTCCTCGTCGCCGTGCGCGCCACCTACGGCAACTCGATGGTCGTGTTCATCGTGCTCTTCACGATCACGTCGATCCCCGCGTACGCCCGGATCGTACGGGGCGCGTCGTTCGCGCTGTCCGAGCGGGAGTTCGTCGACGCGGCCGAGTCGATGGGAGCCACCACTCGACGGGTTCTGTGGAACGAGCTCGCACCGAACATCGCGATGCCGGTCGCCTCGTTCGCGTTCATCGGGTTCGCACTCGTGATCGTGGCCGAGGGCGGTCTCGCGTTCGTCGGGCTGTCCCTCGACGAGCTCACGTGGGGCCAGCTGATCTCCGAGGGTGCGGGCGATATCGACCGGCACGGCCACGTCGCTCTCATCCCGGCGACGGTGATGTTCCTCACGATCCTCGCGTTCAACCTCGCGGGGGATCAGATCCGTCAGCTGTACTCCCCGCGCGAGGTGGCGACGCAGCGCCGGCTCACGACGGTCGGCGAGCATCGGCCGCGGGTCGGCGACGCGACTCTTCACGTGGCCGACCTGCGCACCACCCTGCACACGCCCACTGGCGAGGTCACGGCCGTCGACGGCGTCACGTTCGATGTCGCTCCCGGTGAGTCGCTGGGTGTCGTCGGCGAGTCGGGGTCGGGCAAGACGATGATCCTGCGGTCGATCGTCGGCGCCTTCTCGCTCGCCGACGTCACGCGTTCGGGCACCGTCGACGTCTCCGGCGTCGACATGCTCCGTGCCGACGACGACGTGGTTCGGCGGACCCTCGGCACGCGGGTCGGCATGGTGTCGCAGAACCCGCTGAGTGCGCTCAACCCGGTGCGCCGGATCGGCGATCAGATCGTCGAGCCGATCGTGTTCCACGGTGTGGCCGCGCCGGGGCCCGCTCGAGCGCGTGCTCGAGATCTGCTCCGTCAGGTCGGCATCCCGGCGCCCGACCGGCGGATGCGGGAGTATCCCCACCAGCTGTCCGGTGGAATGCGTCAACGAGTGACGATCGCGATCGCGCTGGCCAACGAGCCCGATCTGCTGCTCGCCGACGAGCCGACCACAGCGCTGGACGTCACGGTGCAGGACCAGATCCTCCGCCTGCTCGACGAGCAGCGCACCCGGCGCAAGATGGCGATGGTGCTCGTCACCCATGACCTCGCCGTGGTGCGGGGGTTCACCGACCGCGTGGCCATCGTCTACGGCGGTCAGATCGTCGAGATCGGCCCGACCGACGAGATCTTCCGTTCACCACGGCACCGGTACACCGTGGCGCTGATGAAGTCGATGCCCGATCTCGCGCTGCCGAGCCATTCCGAACTCGCGGTGATCGAGGGGTCGCCGCCGTCGCTGCTCGATCCGCCGTCCGGATGCCGATTCGCGGAGCGCTGCGATGCGGCCGACGAGCGATGTCGGACCGTCGCACCCGAGTTGACCGGTGCGTCGACCGCGGGCGAGTCCGATCGGAGCTCCCACACGTTCCGGTGTCACCACCCGGTGCCGGTCACCGTCGGGACGGGTGATCGCTGATGGCGGGCCGGGGACACGCCCACTTGCGCGACGACGCGGTGCTGACCGTGCTCGACCTCGTGGTCGAGTTTCCCGGGCCGCGCAAGTCGGTCGTGCACGCGGTGTCGGGTGTGAGCCTCGATCTGCGGCGCGGTGAGACACTCGGTGTCGTCGGTGAGTCGGGTTGCGGCAAGACCACGACGGCGCGGGCGATCATGCGGCTCGAACCCGTCACGTCCGGGACGATCGAACTCGACGGGATGGAGCTGTCGAAGCTGCACGGCACCGACCTCCGTCAGGCCCGGCGGTCGATGCAGATGATCTTCCAGGACCCGGTCTCGTCGTTGAACCCGAGTCGTCGGGTCCGCGACATCGTCCGGGAGGGCCTCGCGATCTGGGACGTCGACATCGACGACGACGTGTCCGAGCGGATCTCCACGGTGCTCGACGCCGTCGGTCTGGGTGACGAGGCGGTGCTCGAGCGGCGCGCGCACGAGTTCTCCGGCGGCCAGTGCCAGCGCATCTGCATCGCCCGGGCGCTCGTGATGGAACCCGACGTGTTGCTGCTCGACGAACCCGTGTCGGCGCTCGACGTGTCGGTCCAGGCGCAGATCCTCAACCTGCTGCAGCGGTTGAAGCGCCAGTTCGGCCTCACGATGCTCTTCGTCAGTCACGACCTCGCCGTGGTGAAGAACATCAGTGACCGGGTGATGGTGATGTACCTCGGGACCGTCTGTGAGGTCGCCGACTCCGATCGCCTCTACGAGTCGCCGACACATCCCTACACACGGGCGCTCCTCGCCTCGATTCCCGGCGACCAGCTCGACCTTCCGCCGGCCGAGGAGTTGATCTCGGGCGAGCTGCCCTCGCCGATCGATCCGCCGTCGGGTTGCCGGTTCCGCACCCGGTGCCCGATGGCGACCGAGATCTGCGCCACGACGATGCCCGAGCTCCGACCGCTCGCCGACGACCCGACCCACGTCGTCGCCTGCCACCACGCCTGATCACGAGCGCCCGCGGCCGACCGCTCCCGTCCCGCCCGCGTCAGCGCATCCTGCGGAATCGGCGGGATGTGCTGACGAGAAGTCGCCGCTCCGTCCTCACGTCAGCGCATGCTGCGGAACCGGGCGGATGCGCTGACGCGACGCGAACCCCGGTCAGGTCAGCGCATCCTGCGGAACCGGCGGGACGTGCTGACGTGAAGTCGCCGGCCGCGTCCTCACGTCAGCGCATGTCCTCAAACCGAACAGATGCGCTGCCGTAGGCGTCGGTACGGTCGGTCGGATGAGCGAGGAACGCAACGCCGCGGAGATGGCGGCGGGACTGTCGAAGACGCCCGGGTACCGATACGCCGATCGCGTCGGCGACCGGCTGTTCGTGGCCGGACAGGTCCCGACCGACTCCGACGGCGAGATCCTGCACGTGGGCGATCCGGCCGCTCAGGCCCGGCGCTGCCTCGACAACCTCCGAACCGTCGTCGAGGTCAACGGGTTCGCCGTGGCCGACGTGCACCGCCTCACCGTGCACGTGGTCGGCGAACACCAGAACCTGCTCGACGCCTGGGCGGCGGTCCGCGACTGGTTCGGCGGTGACGTTCCACCGGCCACGCTGCTCGGTGCTCACCTGCTCGGCTTCACCGACCAG
>JBCCTP010000355.1:0-5142 GCA_039198505.1 Actinomycetota bacterium
CGACCACCGTGCCTCCGTCGACGACGACCACCACCACGACCACGACGACGACGACCATCCCGCTCGAGGTGGTCGCCGATGCCGGTCCCGACCGGTTCGTCAGCGCAGCCCAGGTGGTGACGTTGAGCGCGCAGAATCTCGCTCCGGAGGTCGAGTCGTCGGCCGTCAACTGGGTGCAGACGACCGGGCCCGACGTCACGTCCGGCGTCGGCGCACTCGGAGGTCGCGAGGCCTCGTTCACCGCACCGGCAGAGATCACGACGCTCGGTTTCCGACTCGAGATCGCCGCCGACGGCGGGGTCGGCTCGGCGGACTCAGCACCGACCGACTCCGAGGTGCTCAGCGACGAGATCGCAGTGCGGGTGCTCGTCGACGCCGAGCGTGCGGTGTTCGTCGACGGCGCCGCCGGTGACGACCGCGCCGCAGGGACGCCCGATGCGCCGCTGCGCACCCTGGCGGCGGCCGCCCGGGCGCCGAGCGGCGGCGACCTCTACGTCCGCAGCGTCGGGCGCTACGTCGAGGCCGACACGATCGAACTCGACCGTGGCCAGAGCATCTTCGGCGGCTACGACGAGGTGTGGGACCGCGACCCGACTCGACGTGCGGTGATCGACGGATCCTCGCTCGCGCTGCGTCTGCAGGGTGCGGGTGACCGCACGGTGTCGGCGATCGAGTTGACGGCCGCCGACGCTCCTCCCGGGGCGTCGTCCGTCGCGGTGCGGGTCCTCTCCTCCGACATCGTGGCGATCGAGGATTCCGCGATCCTCGCCGGGCGGGGCGGCCAGTCGGCGGCAGGCATCACCGGCGGCAGCAGCATCGGCGTGTTCGCCACCGACTCCCAGCGGCTCATCGTGAGCGCCACCACGATCAACGCGTCGGTCGCCAGCGACGGCGGCGCACCCGACGGATTCGGTGAGGACGCGGAGTCGGGCGATGACGGGGGCGACGGCGTCGGTGGAACCGGGGGCTCGGGTGCCGGTCCCACGAACGGAGCGACCGACATCCGATCGGGAGGGCGCGGGGGCGACACCTCGCTCGCGGGCCCCGATGCCGGCGGCGATGGTGGCGGAGGCGAGGGCGGGGCCGGCGGTGAGACCGGCACGGCCGACGACGTCGATGGACGCCCCGGCGGCGGCGGTTCCGGTGGAGTCGGAGGTGCTGGTGGCGCCGGCGGAAGTGCGCTCGCGGTCGAGGGTCGCACCCTGCCGTCGGGTGGCTCGGGTGAGTCGGGAGCGCCGGGCTTCGCCGGTGCCGGAGGCGGCGGGGGAGGCGGCGGCGGAACCGTCGAGCTCCTCGGAGTGCCCCAGTTCGCGGGAGGTGCCGGAGGTGGAGGCGGTTCCGGGGGCGCCGGCGGGGACGCCGGCGCCGGAGCGCCCGGCGGTGGTGGATCGGTGGCCGTGTGGGCGGCCGGTGTGGAACGGATCGTGATCTCGGAGTCGCTGCTGGCCGGATCTCGTGGAGGCGCCGGCGCGCCGGGTGTCACGGGACAGGTCGGAGGGTCCGGCGGAGCCGGTGGAGACGGCGAACCGCCGCTCGACGACGGCGACGACAACACGATCGGCCTCGGCATCGACTTCTCGGCCGGCGGAGCCGGCGGCGGTGGCGGCGCAGGGGGACAGGGCGGATTCGGCGGCGGCGGTGGCGGCGGCGCCTCGTTCGGACTCATGACCGAGAGCGTGCGGGTAGTCGAGATCTCGCTGTCGACGCTGAGAGGGGGAGTCGGTGGGCCGGGCGGACCCGGCGGCGCCGGCGGATCGTCGGGAGCCGATGGTGCAACCAGTGGCGACCGCGTCGGTGGGGTCGGCGGATCCGGCGCGGGGATCGGCACGGCGACCGGTGGCGCGGGCGCGGGCGGTGGGCCGTCGTTCGGGTGGTTCGACGTCGACGGGTTGTCCGACGCCACGGTCGACGCCGCCTCGGTGTTCGATCCCGGCACGCCCGGCTCGGGTGGTGCCGGCGGGGCGGGTGGCGCGCCTGCGGGCGTGAACGGGGCGTCCGGGCCCCGCAACCGTTGACGTCAGGCGTCAGTACGCTGCGCCGTCTCGCCCCCGTAGCTCAGCTGGACAGAGCACGTCACTTCTAATGACACGGTCGCAGGTTCGACTCCTGCCGGGGGTGCCACTCACGCTGTTGCGGCGAGGTCTCGCATCCGGGATCAGTCGGCGCGGAGGAGAGCGCGGATGCTGGTCGTCCAGACGTCGCGGATCTCCGGAAGTGACAGTCCGTCGAAGCGGTGCATCTGATCCCAGGCGTCGTAGCTGAGGGCGACGGCCACGCTCACGGCGATGGCGTCCGCGTTGCGTCCTGCGGTGCGGATCGCGGCGAGCTCGGTCGCGAAGTGCTGTCGGATCTGATCCCGCTGGAGCTCGGCGAGCATCGTGATGCCCTCGTCGAGCTCGGGGATCACGAGAGCCTTCGCGCGGGCGACACGCAACAGATGGTCGGTCTTCGCGAGCACGTGGAGCCTCACGTCGACCATGCGGCCGATCCGCTCGTCGAGCGTGCCACGACCGACGTCGCTCACCATCGCCTCCGGCAGCGACTCCAGCATCTCGGTCTCGAGCGCCGTCCGAGCGAGGTCGGCGAGGTCTTCGAAGTACCGGAAGATCGAGCGATGCGACACCTGCGCTCGCTCTGCGATCTTGGCCACGGTGGGGTCGAGATCCCCCTCGCGGATCAACTCGATGAGCGCCCGGATGACCGCATCACGGTTGCGGTGGCGCCGCATCGTGCGCCCGTCGACCTCGCCGATCGGCCCGGCGTCCGCAACCCCGTCACTCCCCGATGGCATGATCGTCGCCGTGTGGTCGTTCCCGAGGCTCATCGTCCGATGCTACGCACATCTGTCACTCTCCGCGCTCGCTCAACCGCAAGGTTTTTCACACGTTCTGCGCGTGACATACGACAAAGGGTGATGGAACGGTGAGCAAGGTCGAACGTTCCGAAGCGGGTGACGCGCTCGTCGCTCGCGTGCGCAAGCTGCTCGACAAGGCGGCACGCACCGACAACGTGCACGAGGCCGAGGCCTTCGCCGAGAAGGCGGCGGCGCTGGTCGCCGAGCACCGCATCTCGACCGAGCAGATCGACGAGTCTCGCCGTGGCGAGCGCCGCTCCGACGACCCGCTCGACGTCGACGAGTACGTGATCGGCCGGGGCTCGTACGTGCGCGCCCGGTTCGCTCTGCTCGACGGCATCGGTGTGGCCAACGACGTGAAGGTCGTCTACCAGACCGGCCCGCAGGGGATGGTCGCCTTCGCCGCCGGGCATCGGTCCGATCTCGACGTCGTGGCGATGACCTTCGCCAGCCTCGATCAGCAGGCGGCCACACACATGGCGGCCATCCGTCGGCGGACCGGAGCGGCGACGCAGCGGTACCGGCGGGCGTTCCTCTTCGGGTTCGCCGATCGGATTCGCGAGATCCTCGCCGAGTCCCGGCGCGCGGTCGAGGAGTCGGTCGCGGCTGCCGAGGCACCCGGCGTGGCGGTCGCATTGCGGGAACGAACCGAACGCGTCGAGGAACACGTCACCGAGACGTGGGGCCGGATCCGATCGGCTCGCCCTCCCGAGCCGGTCAATGCGCAGGGCTGGTCGAGCGGTGCTGCGGCCGCCGATCGAGCCGATGTCGGTCGTCGCCGAGTCGGCGGGCGCGCTCGACTCGGGCCGGGCGCCGCATGAGCGAGATCGGACGGCGGCGGGACACCGATCGAGCGGCCGTGTCCGAAGCCGAGATCGCTGCCTTCGACGGGACCGACCTCGAGCGCGTGCGACCGTTCGACGAGTTGTGCGCCGTGGCCGATCACGTGGTGGCGGGGGAGTGGTGGCGCTCCTGCGCCGCCGTCGTCGCCGACCGGTCCAGGCGTCGGATCGGCTCGGTGTCGGTGGTGAGTTCCCGCGCCGACGCTCGGTCGTCGGTGGCCGTCGAGGCCCCGGGGAGCCCACCGCAGATCCGCCTCGCGCCGCCGCAGGCCACGCTGGCCACCCTCGCCCATGAGCTCGCGCACGTCCTCGCAGGGGTGTCCGAGCAGCACGGCCCGGTGTTCCGTCGGGCGATGCTCGACACGGTCGGGGCCGTGACCAACACGACGTCTGTCGACCGGAGAGGTCGTCTGCACGTCGAGCAACTCGCCGATGCGTTCCAGGTCGCGGGCCTGTCGCTGAGTGAACCCCGCTGGCCGGCTCCGCGCGTCGGTGGTCCGATCGCTCTCTGACCGGCGAACCGGCGCTCGTCCCCGGTGGAGCGCGACCATGAGCCGATGTACGCCGTCGCCACGTTCCTCGTCGTCGCCACGCTGTCCCTCGTGTTCACCCAGGTCGCCGCCGGGGCGCTCATCGCAACCGGGTTGCCGGCCGATGTCGCACGGTTCCAGGCGCGCTCAGCGTTCACCGGCGCCGGTTTCACCACGACCGAGACCGAGAGCGTGGTGAGACACCCGGTCCGACGCCGTATCGTGGCCACGACGATGTTCGTCGGCGCGCTCGGCACGCCGACCCTCGTGGTGACGGTGCTGATCGGCTTCATCGCTCCGGGTCCGGGCAACACGAGGGAACGAACGCTGGTGGTCCTGTCGGGCCTGCTGCTGATCGCAATGTCGATCATCAATCGACCGATGCAGCGGTGGCTCGCGAGGATCGGCCAACAGCACGTCCGCGACCGACTGGTGCCCAACCTCGACGACGACGTCGTCGAACTGTGTTCGATCGACGACGACTTCCAGGTCGCATCGGTCCGGGTGGTGGGCGACCCCGGGCCGGGCACGCTCAGCCTGCGGGGGCTCGACGAGTCGTTCCCCCATGTGCGCGTCCTCGGGATCCGCCACGACGGCGGGTTCCTCGGAGAGCCCCCGGTCGACGCCCAGCTCCACGACGGCGACTCGATCGTCGTCTACGGCCGACGTGACGATCTACGCGCTCTCGACTCGGACTGACGAGCGCCCGAATCCGGGCGGCCGTTCCGGTTCGTCGGGATAGCGTCCGTGGCCCACACACGGGGTGTGGCGCAGCTTGGTTAGCGCGCCTGCTTTGGGAGCAGGAGGCCGGGAGTTCGAATCTCCCCACCCCGACAAGTGAGGTCCCCGAGTTCAGCTCGGGGGTCCGCCGGCATGGTCCAGATGGTCGAGTCAGGCTCGGGACCCTGGGCCGGCG
>JBCCTP010000356.1:0-5129 GCA_039198505.1 Actinomycetota bacterium
ACCAGCTCCAACAGCTCCTCGT
This sequence comes from Actinomycetota bacterium, assembly GCA_039198505.1. Lineage (GTDB taxonomy): Bacteria > Actinomycetota > Acidimicrobiia > Acidimicrobiales > Ilumatobacteraceae > Ilumatobacter_A. The sequence continues at coordinate 23 of JBCCTP010000356.1, forward strand.
CGTCGACCATGTCCGACTTGTTCAGCGCACACACGATGTAGGGGACGCCGACCTGACGGGCGAGCAGCACGTGCTCCCGCGTCTGGGGCATCGGACCATCGGTCGCCGCCACCACCAAGATCGCACCGTCGACCTGGGCCGCACCGGTGATCATGTTCTTGATGTAGTCCGCGTGACCCGGCATATCGACATGCGCGTAATGCCGATTCTCGGTCTCGTACTCGATGTGCGCGATCGAGATCGTGATCCCACGCGCCTTCTCCTCCGGCGCCTTGTCGATCTCATCGAACGCCGCCGCATCGGCCAAACCACGATCCGACAACGTCTTGGAGATCGCCGCGGTCAGCGTGGTCTTCCCATGGTCGATGTGACCCATCGTGCCAATGTTCACGTGCGGCTTGTTCCGCTCGAACTTCTCTTTGCTCATTGCTCTCTTCTCTTCTTCTCTGAGTTCTCGGTGTGACGTCGGGGGTCAGACCCGGGAGGTCACGGTCACTCGCCGCGGACGCGCTTGACGATCTCTTCGGCGATGGCGTTCGGGACTTCCTGGTACTCGTCGAACTGCATCGTGTAGGTGGCGCGGCCCTGCGTGCGGGACCGGAGATCGGTCGAGTAGCCGAACATCTCCGACAGCGGGACCTGGGCGTTGACGACCTGGGTGTTGCCCCGGGCCTCCATGCCTCCGACCCGCCCACGACGCGACGACAGGTCGCCCATGACATCGCCCATGTACTCCTCGGGCGTGACGACCTCGACGGCCATGATCGGCTCCATGAGCACGGGCTTGGCCATCTCGGCGGCTTTGCGGAATGCCGCCTGACCGGCGATCTTGAACGCCATCTCCGACGAGTCGACGTCGTGGTACTGACCGTCGACCAGCTCGACCTTGACGTCGACCGTGGGGTACCCGGCCAGCACGCCGTTGTCCATGGCGGCGGCGAGACCCTGGTTGGTCGGGTTGATGTACTCACGAGGGATGCGGCCGCCGGTGATCTTGTCGTCGAACTCGTAGCCGTTGCCGGGGTTCGGCAGCATGTTGATCTTCACCACGGCGAACTGACCCGAGCCACCCGACTGCTTGATGTGTCGGTACTCGACGCCGGTGACTTCCTTGGTGATGGTCTCGCGGTAGGCGACCTGTGGCTTGCCGACCGTGGCCTCGACGTTGAACTCGCGCTGCATGCGGTCGACGAGGACCTCGAGGTGCAGCTCACCCATGCCGGAGATGACGGTCTGGCCGGTCTCCTCGTCGGTGCGGATGCGGAACGTGGGGTCCTCGTCGGACAGCGACTTGAGCGCCTTGCCCAGCTTCTCCTGGTCGGACTTGGTCTTCGGCTCGATCGCCACGTGGATGACCGGCTCGGGGAACTCCATCCGCTCGAGGATCACCGGGTCGTCGCGGGTGCAGAGGGTGTCACCGGTGGTGACGTTCTTGAACCCGAGACCGGCGACGATGTCACCCGCCATGGCGACGTCGAGGTCTTCGCGCTGGTTGGCGTGCATCAGCAGGATGCGGCCGAGACGCTCGCGGTCCTCCTTGGTGGAGTTGTAGATCTCGTCGCCCTTGTTGATCTCACCCGAGTACACGCGGAAGTACGTGAGCTTGCCGAACGGATCGGACACGATCTTGAACGCCAGCGCGGCGAACGAGTCGTCGTTCGGGCCGCGGGTGACGTCGTGGTCCTCGCCGCCCTTGGTGACGATGCCCTGGGCCGGCTCGATGTCGAGCGGGCTCGGGAGGAAGTCGATGACGGCGTCGAGCATGGGCTGGACGCCCTTGTTCTTGAACGCCGAACCGCAGAGGATCGGCACGAAGTCGCTGGCGAGCGTGCCCGAGCGGATCGCCTTCTTGATCTGCTCCTCCGAGATCTCCTCACCCTCGAGGTAGGCGTCCATGAGCGCCTCGTCCTGCGTGGCGATGGTCTCCATCATCTCCTCGCGGTAGCGCTCGGCGTCGGCCTTCATGTCCTCGGGGATGTCCTCGACGTCGTACTTGGCGCCGAGGTCGCTCTCGTCGGTGTCGCGCCACATGAGCGCCTTCATCTGGACGATGTCGACCAGGCCCTCGTACGGATGCTGGGCCTCGGGGCCGCCGGCACCGACGGGGATCTGGATGACGAGCGGCGAGGCCTCGAGGCGGTCCTTGACCATCTCGACCGTGCGGTAGAAGTCGGCGCCGATGCGGTCCATCTTGTTGACGAAGCACATCCGCGGGACGTTGTACTTGTTGGCCTGACGCCAGACGGTCTCGGTCTGCGGCTCGACGCCGGCAACTGAGTCGAACACGGTGACGGCGCCGTCGAGAACGCGGAGCGAGCGCTCGACCTCGATGGTGAAGTCGACGTGGCCCGGGGTGTCGATGATGTTGATGCGGTGGTCGTTCCAGACGCAGGTGGTCGCAGCGGAGGTGATGGTGATGCCGCGCTCCTGCTCCTGCTCCATGTGGTCCATGGTGGCGGCGCCGTCGTGGACCTCACCGATCTTGTAGCTCTTGCCGGTGTAGTAGAGGATGCGCTCGGTCGTGGTCGTCTTGCCGGCGTCGATGTGCGCCATGATCCCGATGTTCCGGGTGCGATCCAGGGGGAACTCTCGCTTGGCCATGTGGGTCTACTTCCCTACGTCGTCTTCCACTCTCAAGGTGCGTCCGGTGGGGGGTCCGGACTCGCTGTCGGCGCGCACACCGCGCACAAACAGCGGAAGAGTGTATCGGCGGGAGGACCCGGGCAACCCGGCGTCGGGCCGGTGTTTCAGCCGGTGAGTTCGGCGAGGTCCTCGGGCGACAGCGCACCGATGCACTCGCCGAGGACGTCAGGCCCGAAGGCGCTCTCCATGATCGCCTCGGAGTCGCCGTTGCCGGAGAACTCCGCGGCGAGTGCGTCGCGGTAGACCTCACCGTCGAGGTTGCCGAGGATGCAGTCGACGAACGACTGGGGGACCTCGGCCAGCGACGGGTCGGCGGCGAGCTGGTCCTGGATGAGTTCGTCGAAGGACACGCAGTCGACGACGGCGTCGGCCACGGCCTCGGCCTCGTCCTGCGGGAGCTGGAAGTCGTCGCCCAGGTCGCCGGAGTCGGCGAGCTCGATCACCCGTTCACCGCCGAGCGAGTCGACGATGCCGTCGACGACACACTCCTGCTCCTCAGGAGGAGCCGGGAAGTCGTCGTCGATGATCTCGGACTGGAGCCGCTCGCGGGCCTCGGCGTCGGCGCTCGAACCGCCATCGGAATCGGAGCCGCAGGCGCTGAGGGCGAGTGCGGCGACCGCGAGGGACGCCGCAGCGGTGCGGGGGACGGACGGGCGGACGAACTGGATCTTCACGGCGGATCTCCTGGTGGATGCGGTCTGGTCTGGTCGGTCGAGTCGGTGTGGCGAGGCACTCAGAGATCGGCGAGATCCTGGAGCTGCTCGGGAGTCAGCTGGTCGATGCACGCGAATCCGGCCTCGGCGCCGGCCTCCTCGAGCGCAGCGCCCGTGGCATCGGCACCCGAGAACGTGGCGGCGAGTCCGCTGCGCAGGACCGACTCGTCGATCGCGCCGAGGATGCAGTCGACGAACTCGATCGGCAGCTGCGCGAACGTCGGGTCGGCGGCGAACGTGCGCTGGAGGAAGTCGTTGGCGTCGACGCAGTCGAAGAACACGTCGGAGACCTGCTCGGCCTCACCGGGCTCGAGGAACACGTCGGTGCCGAAGTCGGCGCGCGACAATTCGATGAAGCGGTCGGTGCCGAGAACGTCGATCGCACCGCGATCGAGGCACTGGTTCTCCTCGTCGGAGAGCTCGGCCCCGGACGCCGCTCCGAGCGACGCGTTGCCGGCGTCGAGATCATCGAGGTCGAGGTCGAGGTCGCTGACGTCGACGTCGAGTTCGTCCAGGTCGAGTTCGTCCAGGTCGAGTGCGGGCGGATCGATGTCGACCCCGATGTCGTCAGCAGTGCCGTCGTCGGCTTCGGACACACATCCGGCGGTCACCAGAGCGGCGACGAGAGCAACGGACGCAGCGGATCGTTTCGCGAGACGGGAACGGCGCACGGGGCGGGATGCTGACACATCGGCCGACCGTCCGGCCGGGCATTGATCTGTCGACCAGGTGCGGGGCCGGTGAAACGGGTCTAGGCCGACCAGCGGACGCGGTCGGCGATCGCGTCGACGACCGTGAGGGCGGCGCGGGCACCCGATGCCGTCACGAGACGGCCGGCTTCGTCGCTCGCCGTGCGATCGGACGTGACCACCGCTCCGAGGCGTTCGAGATCGCGCTCGGCCAACCAGTGGCCGGTCGCCTCACGGCCGGCGAGTCGGCCGACCGCGGCGAGGAGGAGGCTGCCGGTCGAGACGGCGAGCACCGCGCCTGCGGCACCCGCCGCGTCGGCGATCCACTCCCTCAGCGACGGCGTGTCGACCACCGCCCGCCACCCGAGGCCCCCGGGGACGACGAGCACGTCGACCGGACCGACACGACCGGGATCGCTGTCGACGATGACGGTCCGCGAGGGCTCGACGCCGTGCAGAGATCCGGCGGCGGATCCGACGAACCGGACGTCGGCGTCCAATCGGTCCGCCAGCCGGGTGACCGGCGCGTCGATCTCCGCCGTGGTGACCCCGCGGTAGACGAGCACCCCGATGACGACGGACGACCCGGGTCGCCGCACCGCGGCCAACGCCGGGAGTCCGAATCGCGGCTCGTCGGAGCGAGACCGCGACCGACGTCGCCATCGACGCTCGGTCGCGGCAGCGGGCACGTCAGCCGACGTTGCCCTGGATGTAGTCGTGGAGTTGCGTGTTCTCGCGCTCGAGTTCGCCGAGGCGCGACTTGACGACGTCGCCGATCGAGATCATCCCGATCAGGTGTCCGGCGTCGTCGACGACCGGGAGGTGCCGGATCCGACGCTCCGTCATCATCGACATGAGGTCGCCGGTGGTGTCCCCCGGGCCGCACGTGACCACGTCGCTCGACATGCACGACTCGACGGTGCGATCGAGAGTGTCGGCACCGTCGACGGCCAGCGTCCGCACGATGTCGCGCTCGGACACGATGCCGCGGATCGTGAACCCGTCGTCACTCGCGACGAGCGCGCCGTACCCGAGGTTGCGGAGACGTGCCGTGGCCTCGGC
>JBCCTP010000357.1:0-5127 GCA_039198505.1 Actinomycetota bacterium
ACGGACTGCCAGCACCCTCGTCGAGGCGCTGCCGTACATCCGACGATTCGCCGGGAAAGTCGTCGTGGTGAAGTACGGCGGCAACGCCCTCGCCGGCACGTCCGATCACGACGCACTCGCCGTCTTCGCCGAGGACATCGTCATGATGCGGTTGGTCGGGATGAAGCCGGTCGTCGTGCACGGTGGTGGTCCCCAGATCTCGTCCCTGATGAGTCGTTTGGGCAAGGAGGCCGAGTTCGTCGACGGACTGCGCGTCACCGACGCCGAGACGGTCGAGATCGCCCGCATGGTCCTGAAGGGGCAGGTCAACCCGCAGCTCGTGGCCGCCATCAACGTGCACGGCAACTACGCCGTCGGCGTGTCGGGGGTCGACGGCCGGCTGATCCAGGCCGAGGCACGTGACCCGAAACTGGGGTTCGTCGGCGACGTCACCGGCATCGAACCCGCTGTGGTGAATCGACTGCTCGAGGACGAGTTCATCCCGGTCATCGCCACCATCGGCTGCGACGAGACCGGTCAGGCGTACAACATCAACGCCGACACCGTCGCCGGGGCGATCGCCGAGGCGCTCGGCGCCGAGAAGCTCGTCTACCTCACCGACATCGAGGGGCTGCGCCGCGATGTCGCCGACGCCGCATCGCTGATCCGCCAGATCTCGGCCGACGACATCGAGGCCCTCGTCGACGACGGCACCGTCGCCGGAGGGATGATCCCCAAGGTCACGAGTTGTATCCAGGCGGTACGCAACGGCGTGCAGCGCGCCCACGTGCTCGACGGCCGCATCGCCCACGTGCTGCTGCTCGAACTGTTCACCGACGAAGGGATCGGAACCATGATCCACGCCGAGACCGACCCGACCGGAGACCCGACATGAGCGTCGACACGACCGCTGTCCATGCCTTCGACCACCAGACGTCCGCCGGACACGACCTCGATCACTGTCCGTTCATGCCGGTCTTCGGGCCGCCCGCGATCATGTTCGAACGAGGCAGCGGGACCGAACTCTGGGACTCGACCGGCAAGCGCTACCTCGACTTCCTGACCGGTCTCGCCGTCGTGTCGGTCGGCCACTCGAATCCGCACGTGGCGTCGGCGGTCGCGAACCAGGCGGCGACGCTCTCCCACGTGTCGAGCCTGTTCGCGAACCCGGTCGCGACCGAGGCGGCGACGAGGATCGGATCGATGCTCCATGACGCGACCGGACATCCGGGACAGATCTTCTTCGCCAACTCGGGCGCCGAGGCCAACGAGTGTGCTCTGAAGTTGGCCCGGAAGTTCGGCGGGCGCGGGCGGCACACGGTGGTCAGTGCGCTGGGCAGCTTCCACGGCCGCACGCTCGCCACCCTCGCCGCCACCGGTCAGCCGACGAAGCACGAGCCCTTCCAGCCGATGCCCGACGGATTCCGCCACGTGGCGTGGGGAGACGTCGAGGCGATGCGCGCAGCGGTCGACGGTTCGGTGGCTGCCGTGATCGTCGAGGCGGTGCAGGGTGAGGGTGGCGTCCATCCGGCGTCCGACGAGTACCTGCGTGCGATCCGCTCGATCTGTGATGAGGTCGGAGCGCTCCTGATCCTCGACGAGATCCAGGCGGGGTTCGGCCGCACCGGACGGTGGTTCGCGTTCGAGCACGCCGGCGTGTCGCCCGACGTGGTCACGATGGCCAAGGCGATGGGCAACGGCATGCCGATCGGGGCGTGCTGGGCGCGCACCGACGTGGCATCGGCCTTCGAGCCGGGCGACCACGGCAGCACCTACTCGGGTACGGCCCTCGCCTGCTCGGCCGTGAACGCCACGCTCGACGAGATGGAGCGGATCGATGCGCCGGTGACCGCCGAACGTCAGGGCCGACGGATCACCGAGGCGGCGATGGCGATCCCCGGAGTCACGGGCGTGCGGGGCAAGGGTCTGATGCTCGGCGTGGAGCTCGCCGACGGGATCGACGCGAAAGCCGTCTACGCCGACCTCATCGAGCGCGGCCTCGTCACCAACGCGGTCGACCCGTCGACGCTGCGCCTCCTGCCCCCGATCACCGTCTCCGACGCCGAGATCGACGAAGCCATGTCGATCCTCGGCGACAGTGTGGGTCAGGCACACACTGTCGCCTCGGGCGGGCGGCCGTGATGGGCGACACTTCGTGCCTGACCCAGAGTGTCGCTCGGTGTTGCGTGACGTGCCAGGCACGTCACGCGACGGGGGAGCGGCCAAGACCCGACACCTGGTCGACGTCGTCGACTTCGACGCCGACGAGATCTCTCGGATCCTCGACCTCTCCGAGGTGCCGATCGTCGAGCTGGGTGCACCCCTCGCCGGTCTGGGCGCCGCGCTGATCTTCGAGAAGCCGTCGAACCGGACTCGTCACTCGATGGAGATGGCCGTCGTCCAGCTCGGTGGGCACCCCGTCTACACCCGCGGCGAGGAGATCGGGTTCGACACCCGCGAACCGGTCGAGGACGTCATCCGGATCATGGACGGCTACCACGCCGTCGTGGCCGCCCGCGTGTTCGCCCACTCCACGATCACGCGCCTCGCCGGCGCCGCCGACCGGGCGACCATCGTCAACATGCTCTCCGACCACTCGCACCCGCTGCAGGCCTTCGCCGATGCCCTCACGATGCGTCAGAACCTCGGCGATCTCACCGGTCGCACGGTCGCCTACGTCGGCGACTGGAACAACGTGTCGCGCTCGCTCGCCGAGATCAGCCTCCTTCTCGGCGCAACGTTCCGCACCGCCAGCCCGCCCGGTTTCGGGCCCGACGACACCGAGCTCGAACGGCTCGCCCTCGTGGGCGGCGGCTCGATCGAGTCGTTCGACCGTCCCTCCGAGGCCGTTGCCGATGCCCACGCCGTCCACACCGACACCTGGGTCTCGATGGGTGACGAGGCGGAGAAGGACGAGCGGGTGCGAGCGTTCGAGGGGTACACCGTCGACGAGTCGATGATGAGCGCCGCAGCGTCCGACGCCGTGTTCATGCACTGCCTGCCGGCGTACCGCGGGCTCGAGGTGTCCGCCGAGGTCATCGATGGTCCGCGGTCGGTCGTCTACCAGCAGGGCCACAACCGGATGCACGCCTCGCGCGGGGCACTCGCGTTCGTCCTCGGCGAGGGAGCGTCGGGGAGCAGCGACCCGACATGACCAAGCAGCAGCGTCAGCACGCGATCGAGCGGCTCATCGGCGAACACGAGGTGGGAAGCCAACCCGAGTTGATCGAGCTCCTCGCGGCCGAGGGGTTCGAGGCCACACAGGCCACGGTGTCGCGCGATCTCGACGAGATCGGCGCCATCAAGGTCCGGGTCCCGAACGGGATGAGCGTCTACGCGATCCCCGAACTCGCCCCCGACCGGCTCGCCCCGACCGATCACCTCCGGCGCGTGCTGGGCGAGTGGGTCGGCGAGGTGTCGTGTTCGGGCAACATCGTCGTCCTCCGGACGCCTCCCGGCTGCGCCCACGTCGTGGCGTCGGCCCTCGACCGAGGCCGGATCGACGGAATGCTCGGCACGGTCGCCGGGGATGACACGCTGATGTGCGTCGCGGCCGCACTCGACGGCTCGGAGCTCGCTCAGCGACTGAGCGATCTCGCCGGCCTCGACTGAGCACGTCATCCGAGCGACGAACCCAGCACCGCCCGCCAGCACTACGAACGACACGGAACGATGGACCTCGACGACGACCACGAATTCGCCCGCAGCGGCGACCTGCCGGCCGGCGCGAAGACCCTCTGGCACGGCCGCTTCACCGGCGGCCCCGACGAGGCGCTCCTCGCCTACACGGTCAGCCTGCCGTTCGATCAGCGGCTCTGGCGTGACGACATCGTCGGCTCGAAGGCGCACGTCCGGGGCCTCGAGCGGGTCGGTCTGCTCGACGTCGACGAACGCGATGCGGTGCTCGCCGCGCTCGACCGGGTCGCCGACGAGATGGAGTCGGGTTCGTTCGAGTTCATCGACTCCGACGAGGACATCCACACCGCCGTCGAACGACGCGTCACCGAACTCGCAGGGCCGGCGGGAGGCAAGCTGCACACGGCGCGCAGCCGCAACGACCAGGTGGCGACCGACCTGCGCCTGTGGTGCAAGCGCGAACTCACCGATGTCGCTCGGCGGCTCGTCGACATGCAGCAGAGCCTCCTCGACCAGGCGCGCGCCGCCGGACCGACCTACCTGCCGGGCTACACCCATCTGCAGCGGGCGCAACCGGTGCTGCTCGCACATCATCTTCTCGCGCACGGCTGGGCGCTGGGTCGCGACGTCGACCGACTGCTCGACGCCGTCCGCCGCCTCGACGTGTCGCCGCTCGGCGCGGGAGCACTCGCCGGATCGTCGCTCCCGATCGACCCGACCGGCACGGCGGCCGACCTCGGCTTCGCCCACGCCTTCCGGAACAGTCTCGACGCCGTGAGCGATCGCGACTTCGTGGCCGAGGCGGTGTTCGCACTCACGTTGATCGGCGTCCATCTCTCGCGCATCGGCGAGGAGTGGATCCTGTGGACCTCGGGTGAGTACGGATTCGCCGTTCTCGACGACGGGTTCGCCACCGGGTCGTCGATGCTGCCGCAGAAGAAGAACCCCGATATCGCCGAACTCGCCCGGGGCAAGAGTGGTCGCGTCATCGGGAACCTGACGGGTCTGCTCGCAACGCTGAAGGGTCTGCCGCTCGCCTACAACCGCGACCTCCAGGAGGACAAGGAGCCGCTGTTCGACTCCGTCGAGCAGATCACCCTGGCGGTCGCGGCGCTCACCGGCATGATCGCCACGGCCCGTTTCGTCCCCGAGCGGATGCAGGCCGCCGCCGACGAGGAGACCATGGCGGCGACCGACCTCGCCGAGTTCCTCGTGCGCGACGGCATGCCGTTCCGTGAGGCCCACGCCGTCGTGGGCGACCTCGTCCAGCGCTGTCTCGCGGGCGAGGGATCGCTCCGCGATCTCGTCGGCGCGGACGAACGCCTCGGCCCCGAGGCCGCCGCGCTGGTCGCCGACGGCGTCGGAGTCCGGGTGGTTCCTCCTTTTGCCGATGGGCTAAGTCTGACTGTGCGATCGCTTTTTGCTTGGCTGAAGATATAAGACGAGCTAGCGCATACAGAACCGTCGAAGACGTCCTCATCGTAAATCTGAACGACTAAAACGTGAGTTAGG
>JBCCTP010000358.1:0-5122 GCA_039198505.1 Actinomycetota bacterium
GGCCCCGAGCGGTACCGCACCGGTGCTGTTCCCCGGCGACCACGTCATGGGATGGAGTACCACCGTCGTCTCACCTCCGGACGGTGACATGGCTGCGTACATCGACTCGCTGCGACGGGTCGCCGAGATGGAGCACTCGGTTGCGCTTCCGACCCACGGGCCCCCGATCACCGATCCGAGCGGATTCATCGGCGGTCTCGTCGAGCACCGACTCGACCGAGAACGCCAGGTCCTCGGTGCGATCGAACGTGGCCTGGTCACGATTCCCGACATGGTCACCGAGCTCTACGCAGCCGTCCGGGTGGCGCTCCACCGACCGGCGGCGTTCAGCGTGCTCGGTCATCTCGTGAAGCTGGTCGACGAGGGCCGGGTGACCACGCACGACCACGGACGGGCCCGCCTCGACGCGACCTACTCACTCGCCTGACGTCGGGTACTCGGCCAGGGTCTCGTACCGGGCTCCGTCGGGACGCAGCGTGCTCTCGACGAGTGCGACCGAGTCGACGCGCCACTCGGCCGAGAACAGCTCCCCGAGAGCTCGGGGCATGTTCGCTCGGCGCTTGAGTCGTGCCAGGGTGAGATGGCCGACGAACCGCCGACGAATCGGCTCGGTCCCGAGTACCCGCGTCGCACCGACCACCGAGGCCGCGAGATCGTCGACGCCGGCCGCCGGGAGCACGAGCATCTTCTCGCCGAGCAGGTCGACGGCGGGACCCAGCCGGACCGACGCCGCCCGGAGGTCGGCGGAACGGAGCGCGACGTCGACCGCTGACGGATCGGCGTCCCCGAGGAATCGAAGCGTGACGTGCCAGTTCTGCGGCGGGACGAATCGCGCGCCGACCTGATCCTTGCGGTGCAGCTCCGACAGCCGCTCGACCACCCACTCGGGCGGCCAGATGCCCACCCACAGCCGAGCCACGGGTCGCAGTCTGTCGCTCCACGCTGACGCCGACAATCGGCACGGCACATGCCATAGATTCGACGTCGCCACGGAGGGAGACCCCATGACCACCAGTCTCAGCGCATCCGCACCCGCCAGCGGGGTCAGCCTCCCGCGACGGCGGGCCCGTCTCGGTCTCGCCGCTGCGCTGGTCGCCGCCACCGCCGTTGCCGCACCGCAGGCCGGCCAGCCGGTTCGCGCCGAGACGTTCGTTGTCACGTCCGCCGATGCGGGCCTCGTCGACCCGGTCGACGGGAGCCTCCTCACGCTCGCCGGTGCGGTCGCCGGAGCATCGGACGGCGACGTGATCACGTTCTCGCCGTCGCTGACCGGCTTCACGATCGACGCCGTCAACGTCCCCGACATCACGGTCGACCTCACGATCGACGGGCTGAGCGGCCCACGGCTGACGAACACCAACGGCGACGTCTTCACGGTCGACGACCCGGCGGCCGCCGTGACCTTCCGCAACCTCTCCATCCTGGACCCCGTGACAGGTGGCAGCACCCCGTCGTCGGCGTTCGTGGCCATCGATGCCGAGTCGGTCGAGATCGTCAACGCCTTCGCCCGTGCTGTCGACCACGGGGCGAGGATCGACGAGGCCGACACGGTCACGATCACGTCGTTCCGGGTGCTCGACGGTGCGGCCGTCTCCATCTCCGACACGCAAGACGTCGACATCGACCTCGGCGAGTTCCATCGAGCGCCGGACGACGTCGGTGTTCGTCTCGCGAACGTGGCGACCGCCGAGATCACCAACACCGAACTCGACGCGAACGGATCGGGCGGCATCGTCGCGTCCGAGGTCGACGACCTGTCGCTGGTCGACGTCGACATCCTCGACAGCGGCATGAACCCGGGAGGCGGCTCCGCGACCGGCGGACTCGAGATCACCGCAGCAGGCGGGGCGAGTCTCGTGTCCGTCGTCGACTCGGCGATCGCCGGAAACGTCGGCGCAGGAGGAGGCGGCATCACGGCGACCGGCGACGTCCGGCTGACGCTCGAGCGGTCGTTCGTGAGTGCGAACGACGGCGTCGACGCCGAGGCGATCGCTGCGTCACTCACTGCAGCAGGAGCCACGCTCACGATTGTCGACACCCGGATCGCCCTGCACGTCGACGGCGCGACACCGACGGATCCGGCTCCGGTGGTGGCCGTCGGTGGAATCGGCGGGACCGGCGACACCACGATCCTCCGCTCGACGATCAGCGGGAGCGCCGGAACGCGCGCGATCGAGGCCACGGGGACGACCGTCGCCGTGTCGGAGTCGACCATCACCGGGAACGAACTCACGCAGTCGGTGATCGGAGCCGGACCCGACGCCACCTTCGACATCCAGCGCAGCACGATCTCGGCCAACGAGTCGGGCGGCCCGGCGATCCTCGACATCACCAGCACGCCCACGACGGGCACCATCACCGTGTCCGACTCGATCGTCACGGCGAACGGCGTCACGCCGCTCGAGCAAGCGGTCGATCCTGGTGCCGGCGTCACCGTGACCCACTCACTGGTCCCGGCCGCCTCCGGCGTGATCGGAACCGGCGTCGTCGCGACCGATGACCCGGGCCTCGTCAACACCGGCGACAACGGCGGACCGACCGTCACGATGCTGCCCGGGCCGGACTCTCCCGCAGTCGATGCCGGCGATCCCGCTGTGGCGCTCCCCCCGGACGCGACCGACCAGCGTGGGGCCGCCCGACTGGTCGGCGACCGGATCGACATGGGCTCGGTCGAACGTCAGGAATCGGTGTTCGTGGAGACGGTCGAGCCGGCACGACTGCTCGACACCCGCGATGGCGAGAACACCGTCGATGGTCTCTTCAACGGGATCGGGCGCCGTACGGACGGCCAGACGACCGAGCTGCAGGCAACGGGCCGGGCTGGCGTACCGACCGACGCACTCGCAGTCGTCGTCAACGTCACGGCGGTCGGCCCCGACACCGTTGGGTTCATCACGGTCGAGCCGTGTCTCGAGAACCTGCCGCTCGCATCGTCGGTGAACTTCGCTGCGGGTCGCGACGCCAGCAACGAGATCATCGCGAGACCGGACTCGGACGGAGACATCTGCATCTTCAATCGCTCGGCGCTCCATCTCGTGGTCGACGTCGTCGGATTCGTTCCGGCCGACTCGCAGTACGACACCGTCGGACCCTCCCGGTTCCTCGACACCCGCGACCTCGGCCAGACGGTCGACGATCAGTTCGAGGGAGGCGGCATCCGCGAACCCGGCACGGAGGTGCGCCTGCCGATCGCCGGTCGACCCGGCGTGCCGCCGTCGGCGACCACCGTCGTGGTGAACGTCGCAGCCGTCGCTCCCGAGGAGACCGGCTTCGTCACCGTTCATCCGTGCCTCGACGAACCGCCGCTCGCGTCGTCGCTCAACTACGAGCCGGGCGTCAACCGTGCGAACGAGATCGTCGCCGGTCTGAGCGACGCAGGTGAGATCTGCCTGTTCACCTCGGCGACGACGCATCTCATCGTCGATGTCGTCGGCGAGATCGACGGCGAGACGCAGCAGGTCCCGGTCCCTCCCGCCCGTCTCGTCGACACGCGGGACGGGAACCCGACCGTCGACGGCGCACAGGAAGCGATCGGCCGCCTCCCCTCACGATCCACGCTCGTGGTCCAGGTGGGAGACCGGGCCGGCGTTCCGGGCGATGCGTCGGCGGCCGTGGTCAACGTGACCGCCATCCGTCCGTCGGAACGGGCGTTCGTCACCGTGTGGGACTGTGTCGGCGACCGGCCACTCGCCTCGTCGCTCAACGCGCAGCTCGCCAACGAACGCGTCGGCAACGAGCTGGTGGTCGGCCTGAACGCCGACGGGGACGTGTGCCTGTTCAACAGCGTCGAGATGGACCTCACCGTCGACGTCGTGGGCTACCTGCCGGCGTGACGCGTTTCCCGTGTGAATTCACGGTTTCCTGCCCGCACGCGTTTCCCTACCTTCCGGTAGGTAGGTAACGTGCTCCGGCGTGAACGACGCGCACATCCTCGACGAGCTCGAGCCCGTGGTCGAGCAATTGCTCGAACGCCACCTGGCCTCGTCGAAGGAGTGGTTCCCCCACGAGCACATCCCCCACTCGCGCGGCCGCGACATCGAGCCGGGCCACGTCTGGTCCGAGAGCGACGCTGATCTCGGAGGCGCCACGCTGACCGACGAGGTCCGGTCGGCGCTCTACGTCAACCTGCTCACCGAGGACAACCTGCCGTACTACTTCCGCACGGTCGAGTCGATCTTCGGCCCCGACGGCGCCTGGGGCACCTGGGTCCGCCGCTGGACCGCCGAAGAGGGACGGCACTCGATGGTGATCTACGGCTACCTCGCCGCCACCCAGGCCATCGACCTCGTCGAACTCGAACGGGGACGCATGGCGCAGGTGTCGGGCGGCGAGACGCCGGAGCCCGACGGCCTCGCCGAGGCGTTCGTCTACCTGTCGCTCCAGGAACTCGCCACCCGCATCTCGCACCGCAACACGGGCCGCCAGATGGGCGATCCGGTCGGCTACGAGGTCATGAAGCGGGTCTGTGCCGATGAGAACCTGCACCAGCTCTTCTACCGCGATCTCGCTGCGGCGGCCGTCGAGCTCGACCCGAACTCGATGATGATCGCCATGGAGAACCAGGTCCGGCACTTCGCCATGCCGGGCACGGGGATCCCCGGCTTCGACGCACACGCCGCTCGCATCGCGAAGGCCGGCATCTACGACCTGCAGATCCACCACGAGCAGATCCTCGCTCCGGTGGTTCTCCGTCAGTGGGGTGCCGACCAGATCGGTGGCCTCACGGGCGAGGGCGCAAAGGCGCAGGAGAAGCTCATGAAGCGCATGGCGACCAGCGAGCGCGTCGCCAAGCGGTACGCGGAGCGTCGAGACGCCGCTCGCGACGCCGAGCTCCAGCCGGCCTGAACGCGCTGCACTCCCGCGACGACCGGTCGAACAACGCCGAGAGTTTCTCGGCCGGTTGTGTCACGCTGTGACCGTGTTCGGACGGCGGACTCCTCGACACCGCCGATCCCGCGCGCTCGTCGCCATGGCGTACGGGTTGGTCGTCTCGGGCACCATCATCGCGACGACGTCGCCGTCGCTCCTGCCCGCCTCGGCGGCAGGGGGCACGTGGATCGAGCGATCGCTCCGCATGGTCACCGCGGTCGACCACCTCGCCGGCGCCGAGGCACCCACCACC
>JBCCTP010000359.1:0-5117 GCA_039198505.1 Actinomycetota bacterium
GCTCGGGGAAGTATCGGGCCAACGGACGGAGCTTGCGCGAGAACAACTCGATGCGATCGCCGTCGCGGAACACGACGCAGCGGAACCCGTCCCACTTCGGTTCGAAGATCAGATCGTCGCGACTCGGGATCGAGCGGGCCAACTTGGCCAGCATCGGCTCGATCGGGGGCTGCAACGGCAATCGCCACGGCTCCTCCTCCGGAGACGTGCCGGGAGGCGTGTCGGCCGAACCGTTCTCGGTCACTTGCGGTCGCGTTCTCGGCGGTGGGGAATGACCGG
Organism: Actinomycetota bacterium; assembly: GCA_039198505.1. GTDB lineage: Bacteria > Actinomycetota > Acidimicrobiia > Acidimicrobiales > Ilumatobacteraceae > Ilumatobacter_A. The sequence continues at coordinate 280 of JBCCTP010000359.1, forward strand.
CGGACCGACCAGGTGGCTGTCGACCACGTCGTACCGCTGACCCCAGTTGCTGGCGAGCGCCTGGACCATGGCGGCGGCCGGCAGGGCGAGGACGGCACCCACGACGCCGAGCAGCGAGGCGCCACCGAGCGCCGCACCGAACGCGACCGCCGGGTGCAGCTCCATGGTGCGCGCCGTGATGCGCGGTGCCAGCAGGTAGTTCTCGATCTGCTGGTACACGACGATGAACCCCACGATGATGAGGGCGTCGAGGGGTGACTCGAGCAGCGTGACCAGCACCGGCAGGATCCCGGCGAGGTACGTGCCGACGACGGGCAGGAACTGGCTGATGAAGCCGACCCACAGCGCCAACGCGACCGGTGCCGGGGTGCCGATCGCCTGGAACACGATCCAATGGGCAAACGCCGACAGCAGCGCGAGCAACGCCCGGGAGTAGAGGTACCCGCCGGTCTTCTCGACGGCGAGTTCCCAGGCGGCGAGCACCCGCTCCTGGCGCTCCGGCCGGAGTCGGCTGCAGATCGCCCGCCGGAGCCGAGGGCCGTCGGCGACGAGGTAGTAGGTGAAGAGCAGGATCGACAGGAGCTGGAACACCACGCCGAGCGCCGTGAGCGACAGGCGGACGGCCTCGTCGCCCTGCGACTGGATGAACTCCTGCACCCGTCCGTCGGGATCGTTGAACTCGTCGATCACGTCCTGTGCGTCGATCGAGGTCCCGAAGGTCGAGTTGATCCAGTCGACGACGTCGGTGATGTATCGGTCGGACTCCGACAGGAGGTCGGCCAACTGGCTGCCGACCAGGGTGCCGATCGCGATGACGAACAGCAGGAACAGGCCGACGACGCCGAACAGGATCAGCGAGGTGGCCGTGCCGCGGCGCCAGCCGCGTCGGGCGAGTCGATTGACGCCCGGCTCGATCGCGAGCGACAGGAAGAGCGACACGACCAGGAGCACCAGGAGTCCCGACAGACTCGAGTAGACGTGCCGGACCACGAAGGTGAGCAGGAAGCCCAGCCAGAACACGGCGATCGCCGGCAGCGCCCAGCGGGGAAGAGTGCGGTCGGTGGCGCGGCGGTCGTACGGCTTCCCGGTCTCCGGATCGATCCGCCCGCCCGTGCCAGCGTCGGTCGCTGCGGCATCGGTCGAAGCGTCGAGGCCGTTCGTGCCGTTCGGGTCCGCTGATGCCCCCGTCGCATCGGACGCGTCGGCTGCCTCGGCCGGGCGATCGGTCATCGCCGTTCCCCACACACAGGGAGCGACGGTAGTTCGTCACCCGTGCGACGATGCGGTGGATGACGTCGTCAGCACTCGAGCCGGCCGGACCGCTCGGCGGTGTGCGGTCGTGGCTCGGCGAGCAGGTCCGAAACCGCGTCGTCGGGGCCCCCGACGTGGCCGACGCGCGACACCGTGAGCTCTTCGACGAGGCGGGCGCCGGATGGTTCGACGACGACGCGCCGATCCGCCGCGTGCACTCCGACGCCGCCATGTTCGTCGGAGGACTCCGGGCGCTGCTCCTGCAGTCGATGCATCCGTTGGCGATGGCCGGCGTGGCGCAGCATTCCGACTACCGCCACGATCCATGGGGCCGCCTCCAGCGCACGGCCGACTTCCTCGCCGCCACCACGTTCGGTCCCGCCGACGAAGCGCAGCGCGCGGTCGATCTCGTCCACGCCGTCCACCGCCGCGTGGTCGGAACGGCGTCCGACGGCCGCCAGTACGCGGCGAACGACCCGCACCTGCTGCGCTGGGTCCACATCGTCGAGATCGACAGCTTCCTGGCGGCGCACGATCGGTACGGCGTCGAGCGGCTCACCGGTGAAGATCGCGACCGCTACGTCGCCGACACCGCGGTGGTCGCTCGAGCCCTCGGCGTGAACGCGCCACCCACCACCGAGCGGGCGCTGCGCGACCAGCTCCACGGCTTCCGGCGCGAGCTCGCGGGCACTCCCGAAGCGCGCGAAGCCGCCCGGTACCTCCTCCTGAGTCCGCCGCTCCCGCTCGCCGGACGCGCCCCCTACGGCATGATCGCTGCCGCGGCGGTGGCGTTGATGCCTGCGTGGACCCGGTGGCCGCTTCGACTCCCGTGGATGCCGATCACCGAGGCGACGGCCGGTCGTGCGCTGGGCGAGGTGGTCACCCGCACCCTCCGCTGGGTCGTCGTCCCCGCCGACCGCCACGTCGCGCCCTAAACCAACTGTCCGCTTCCGCCCGGGCCAGATCCGGACAGTGTCCGCTTCCGCCCAGGTCACAGGCAGATCCGGACGCTCAGGCGACGGCCGCGAGCGCTGGTGCCAGGTCGCCGGCGCCGACGATCTCGACGCCCTCGTCGAGCCCGAGCCAGCCGGCCATCAGCCCGAGTTCGTCGAGCAGCTCGGTCGCGACCTCGTGGTCGTCGATGCCCGGCTCGGCCCACGCCGCCTGAACGAGCAGGCGGCCGTTCGCCCGGTCGGACTTGAGGTCGACGCGGGCCACGATCTCGTCCCCGAGGAGGAAGGGCAGGACGTAGTAGCCGTACCGCCGTTTCGGTTTCGGGACGTAGATCTCGATCCGGTAGTGGAACCCGAAGAGCCGTTCGCCGCGGTCTCGGAACCACACGACGGGATCGAACGGACTCAGGAGCGCCCGCGCCGAGATCCTCCGCGGACGCGCCGCGTCGGGATGCAGAAACGCCGGCTGCGACCACGCCTGTACGTCGGCCGGCACGAGGCGCCCTTCGTCGACGAGTTCGTCGAACAGCGGCCGAGTGTGCTTCAAGCGGTGGTAGTCGGCGAGGTCGGACGCCGTGCCGACCCCGTGGTAGCCAGCGGCCATCACCAGCAGTTCCTTCTTCGCGTCTCGCTCCGACGGCTGCGGGGCGTCGAGGATCTCGGCGGGGAGCACACGCTCGGTCAGGTCGTAGACGCGGGCGAAGTCGTTCTCCCGGCGCACGGCGGTCACGTCACCGGTTCGGAAGAGATGCTCGAGTGCCTTCTTGCCCTCGTCCCAGTCCCACCACGACTCCTTCGGCCGATCGCGCATCTCGAGATCGCTCGCGAGGATCGGGCCGTCGCTGCGCACGCGATCGAGCACGCGTTGCACGAGCGGTTGGTTCGCGTCGGCCCACTCGCGGAAGGGCTTCCAGCGCGGATGGGAGTGCATCGCCCATCCGTAGAGCGGTCGTTGCTCGACCGGGACGTGGCACGCCTCGTGCACCCAGTACTCGAAGAGCTCACGATCGGACGTGGCGTCCCAGATGAGCGAACGCGGATGCGGTCCGAGCCGAGCGAAGAGCGGGAGTTCCTGGCTCCGCACGAGCACGTTGACCGAGTCGATCTGGATCAGACCGATGCGCTGCAGAACCCGGCGCAGATGCCGCCGGTCGACACGCCCCGTCGGCCTCGTGTCCGCAGGTCCGAAGCCCTGCGCCCCGAGCGCGATCCGCCGCGCCTGCGCGTTCGACAGTGCGACGGCGGCGTGCGGAGAGCGTCCCATCTGGTGCCGGACACCGAGCGGGACGCTCGACCGTCAGCCTTCCTTGACGTCGATGGTGACCGAGTTGATGACCACGTCTTCCTTCGGCCGGTCTCCGCCGCCCGTCGGGACGGCCTGCATCGTGTCGAGGACGTCGAGACCCTTCACGATCTGACCGAACAGGCTGTACTGGGGCGGCAGGCCGACACCCGACGCACCCGACACCAGGAAGAACTGGGAGCCGTTGGTGTTCGGACCGGCGTTGGCCATGGCGGCCGAGCCGATCTGGTACTCGCCCGGCTTCGGCAGCTCGTCCTCGAACCGGTAGCCCGGGCCACCGCGTCCCGTGCCGGTCGGGTCGCCGCCCTGGCACATGAAGCCGTTGATGATCCGGTGGAAGATGACGCCGTCGTAGTAGTGGTTCAGCGCCAGGAACACGAAGTTGTTGACCGTCTTCGGCGCCTTGATCGCGTCGAGTGCGATCACGATCTCACCGAGCGTCGTGTCGAGCGTGGCGACGTAGCGCTTCGAGCTGTCGATGCCCATCTCGGGCGGAGACGAGAACTCCTGCTGCTTCGGGGCGGATCCGTCGAACGGGGGGAAGGGCGTGGCCATGGCGGGCGAGGGTACCGGTCTGGGTGGCTCACCTCGACCTCCGCTCCGCTTCGGTCTCGGATCGAGTGCGCCTCGTCGCTGGCGCTTCCCTCGGCGCGCGTGCGCGTCGTGTCCGCCTGTGCCCGGGCCAGATCCGGACAGTCGCCCGTGCGAGTGGCTAGTTGAGGCGGTTGTACGTGTCGATCAGTGAGTTCGACCGCTCGACGGCGTCGTCGAGGAGCGCCTGGACCGCAGCGTCGTCGATCGATGGATCCTGGTAGATCGTCGCGATCACGTCGGCGAGCACCTGGCGGACCTCGCGCTGCGGACCGAGCGTCGGACGGGCCGCGAAGATCGAGTCGCCCGGAGTCGCGAGTTGGTCGTACGACACCCGGAACCGCGGGTCGTCCTCGAACAGCCCCTGGAGAGGATCGAGCTCGAGTGCGTCGCTGCGCATCGGCACGTAGCCGGTGCCCGCCGCCCACGTCGACTGGCTCTGGGCACTCACGAGGAACTCGACGTAGCTCCACGCCGCAGCCACCTCGGCGTCGGGGCGACCGGCCGTGATCCACATCGAGGCACCGCCGACCTGGGCGGCGATCGATCCATCGGGGCCGGGCAGGAACCCGACGCCGATGTCATCGACCGTCAGACCCTCGGCGATCCCGCCACCGAGCGCTTCGATGACCTGAACGATTCCCGCCGACGTGGCGACCGTCATCGCGCCGGGCTCGGCCGGATCGATGAGCTTGAGGAACGCATCGAGACCGCCGGCGTTCTCTCCCACGTTCACCGAC
>JBCCTP010000360.1:0-5110 GCA_039198505.1 Actinomycetota bacterium
GGTGCCGTCGACGTCGGCGCCGGCGTCGCGGAATCGTTCGACGGCGCCGGGATGGTCGCGGATCTCGACGCCGACGGTCTCGAGGATCGTCTCGGCGTTGTGCTCGAGGAGCTCGAGGCCTTCATCGGAGACGATCTCGAACGGCGCGATCTTGCGGGTGAGGAACGCTGCGGCCGAGCTCGATGACGTACTGCGCATCTCGCGCCGTGCGGCGCGTCCGCCTCCGCGTCGACGTGCGGGAGCGCCGCTCACGCGTGCGCCCTCGTGCGTCGCTCGGCCACGAGCCGCGCGGCGGTCTCGGCGGCGACGGCGGCGTCGCGACAGTACGCATCGGCGCCGATCGCCACCCCGAACTCTTCGTTCAGCGGCGCTCCGCCGACGAGCACGATGTGGTCGTCTCGGATGCCCTTCTCGACGAGTGTGTCGATGACGACCTTCATGTACGGCATGGTCGTCGTCAGCAGCGCCGACAGCCCGAGAATGTCGGGGCGGTGTTCGTCGAGTGCGGCGAGGTAGGTGTCGATGTCGCAGTTGATGCCGAGGTCGTGCACCTCGAACCCGGCGCCCTCCATCATCATCGCCACGAGGTTCTTGCCGATGTCGTGGATGTCGCCCTTGACGGTTCCGATCACGATCGTGCCGATCGGCTCGGCCCCGGTCTCGGCGAGCAGCGGGCGGAGGATCTCCATGCCCGCCTTCATGGCGTTGGCCGCGAGGAGGACTTCAGGCACGAAGAGGATCCCGTCGCGGAAGTCGATGCCGACGATCCGCATCCCCTCGACCAGCGCGTCGTTGAGGACCCGGTCGGCGGTCCATCCGCGTGCGAGCAGGATCTCGGTGCCCTCGACGATCTCCTCGGCGAGACCGTCGTAGAGGTCGTCGTGCATCTGGACGACGAGATCGTCGTCGCCGAGATCGGACAGGACGATGTCGTCGTCCCCGGTCGCATCTCCCGGTGCGGTTGCATCGTCGCTCACATCGTCTCCATCCGTGCTGGCCCCCGGCTCTGCTCGATCTGGACGACGAGATCAGCGACCCCCATCACCGACTCGTCGATTCCGACATGCGGATTCGTTCCGCGATGCGGAACGCTAGCACGGAGCGAGGACGGCCCGCGTCAACCAGCGAGACGTTTCCCGATGCACTCGGAGATCGCGGTCGAGGGTTCCCGGCGCGGCCCGACACTGCGGGACTCGACGTCGCGGGCGGCGGGGTGTCAGCCGGCGAGGGCTGCGTGCTCGTCGGTCATCCGGCCGGCCAGGCGGTCGGAGATCTGTCGAGCGGTCGCCACGACGCGAGCGGCGATGGCGGCTGCGTCCCCGTCGACGGGGAAGCGATACGAGGGTCCGTGCGCATGGATGGCGGCGATGACCGTCCCCGACGGGTTCACGATCGGCGCGGCGACCGAGTTGATGCCCTCCGACATCTCCTCGTAGACCCAGGCGAACCCGGCCGTCCGGATGTCGGCGAGGCGCCGTTTCACCTGACTCCGTTCGGTGACGGAGTTCTCGGTCCACGCCTCGAGCGGACCCTCGAGGAGTTCCGCCTGCACGGCGGGCTCGGCGTGCGCCGCGAGCACGAGCCCGGACGGGACGACGTGGAAGTCGATCGTCTCACCTGACCAGTCGCGCACCTGCACGTCGTGGTCGGACTCGACCTGGTCGTAGTAGTAGACGAGCCGCTCGTCGAGCATGCCGAGACCTGCGGCCTCGCCGAGCTCGTCGACGAGCTGTTCGAGGTAGGGGCGGGTGACGGCGATGAGGTTGCGTCCCGGGCTCGCCGAGGCGGCGAGGTCGACCACGAGGTCGCCGAGTCCGTACACGCCGAGGAGGTCGACCCGTTCGACCGCCCCGACGTCGACGAGCGTGGTGAGGAGACGCGAGACGGTGCTCTTCGGGAGATCGGTCGCCTCGGCGATGTCGGAGACTCCGGCGGGTCCGGCCGCCAGCGTGCGCAGCACGGCGAACGCTCGCTCGACGGATTGGACGTTCGACAAGTTCGATCAGCGCTCCACGCCCGAGCATTCCCGCCCGGCCGACGTCATTGCAACTCGGTGCGAACGAAACAGCACATCCGGTGCCGGGTCCGAAACGTGCTGTTTCGCGCCGGTCATGCGTCGTCGGGTGCGGCGGTCATGACAGTCCGACGATCTCGCCGTCGTCGTCGAAGTCGATGCGCGTGGCCGCCGGCGACGAGCTCAAGCCGGGCATGGTCCGCATCTCGCCGCAGATCGGATAGACGAATCCGGCTCCCACCGACGCCCGGGCCTCGCGCACCGTGAGCGTGTGTCCGGTCGGTGCACCCTTGAGCGACGCATCGCCGGAGATCGACAGGTGGGTCTTCGCGATGCAGACGGGGAGGTTGCCGAATCCGTTCCGTTCGTAGTTGGCGAGCTGCCTCGACGCAGCGGGCGTGTACTCGACCCGCTCAGCGCCGTAGATGGTGGTCGCGACCTTCTCGATCTTGTCGGTGAGCGGGTCGGCGTCGGCGTACAGCGGCCGGAACGACGACGGTTGCTCGCACGCCTCGACCACGGCGTCGGCGAGGTCGGTGGCGCCGCGTCCGCCGTCGGCGAAGTGGGTGCAGACGGCCACGCGAGCGCCGGCCTCCTCGGCGATCCGGCGGATCGCATCGTGCTCGGAGGCGTGATCGGTCGGGAACCCATTGACTGCGACGACCGGGCTGACGCCGTGGGCGGTCACGTTCTGGATCTGCTTCACGAGGTTCGCGGCGCCGGCGATCACGTCGTCGGGGTTCTCGGCGAGGAGGTCCTCGGGCAGGGGCTTGCCGGCGACGATGCGGTACTTCCCCGAGTGCGCCTTGAGCGCCCGGACGGTCGCCACGACCACCGCTGCGTCGGGGGTGAGTCCCGAGGCGCGGCACTTGATGTTGAAGAACCGCTCGGCGCCCATGTCGGCGCCGAAGCCGGCCTCGGTGATGAGGTAGTCGCCACCGCGGATGCCGACGAGGTCACCGACGACCGACGAGTTGCCGTGCGCGATGTTGCCGAACGGGCCGGCGTGCACGATGACCGGCGTGTTCTCGAGGGTCTGCAGCAGGTTGGGGGCGAGTGCGTCGCGCATGATGACCGCCATCGATCCGGCTGCGTCGAGCTGCTCGGCGGAGATGGGCTCGCCGTCCTTCGTGTAGCCGACGACGATGCGCGCGAGGCGGGTGCGCATGTCGTCGGACGACCGTGCGAGGGCGAGGATCGCCATCACCTCCGACGCAGCGGTGATGTCGAACCCGGTCTGGCGCGTGACGCCGTCCATCTTCCCGCCGAGCCCCACCACGATGTTCCGCAGTGCCCGGTCGTTGACGTCGAGGACGCGGCGCCAGGTGATGTCGTCGAGCGAGAGGCCGAGCTCGTTGCCGTGGTGGAGGTGGTTGTCGATCATCGCAGCGAGCAGGTTGTGCGCTGCGGTGACGGCGTGGAAGTCGCCGGTGAGGTGGAGGTTGAGCAGCTCCATCGGGATGACCTGGCTGTAGCCGCCGCCCGCCGCACCACCCTTGATGCCGAACGTCGGACCCATCGACGGCTGGCGGAGGGAGATCACGGCGCGCTTGCCGATATGGCTCATCGCCTGACCGAGACCGACGGTCGTGGTGGTCTTGCCCTCGCCGAGCGGCGTCGGCGTGACGGCCGTGACCACGACGTACTTCGCCGGTGGTCGATCGCCCATCTCGTCGATCGCATCGAGGCTGATCTTGGCGAGGTCGGTGCCGAACGGTTGGAGGAGGTGCTCGCCGAGGCCCATCCCGTGGGCGATCTCGCTGATCGGCTTCGCTGACGCCGCGCGGGCGATCGCGAGGTCGGTCGGGAAGGAACTCGAGGCACTCGACATCCGTTCCACAGTACGGAACGATTCCGCATCCTGGAAGACCCCGACGCAACAGCACGGAACAGCACGTTTGGTGCCGGGTCGGATTCGTGCTGTTTCGGCGATGGGTGATCGCCACGGATGGGTGAGCGGTCGACTCGTACCCTCGGTGGAGTGACCACGTCGCGGCCGCCGATCGTGCGCTCGAAGCTGCGTGCACCCGCGCCGACGCCCGACCTCGTCGTCCGGATGCGGCTCATCACGCGTCTGCTCGAGTCGTCCGCCCCGATCTGGGTCGTCACCGCCCCGGCCGGCTTCGGGAAGACGACCCTGATCGTGCGCACGCTCGAGGAGGCCGAGGAGGTGTGGGGCGTTCGCACTGCGTGGGTGAGCGTCGATCGGGCCGACGGCAACCCGGCCCGATTCTGGACCCACGTCGTGGCCGCGCTGGTCGAGGCCGGTGTCGCCGCCGACCCGGCGATCGGTCCGCTGCTCGACGACGACGTCGACCGGGCGCTCGACGAGATCGTGGTCGCCATCGAAGCGATCTCGACCACGGTCGTCCTCGTGCTCGATGACGTGCACGAGATCGAGGACGAGCGGGTGCTGCTGGGACTCGAACGCCTGGTCGCCCGTCCTCCCGAGGGCCTGCTGCTCGCGATGACCACCCGTCACGAGCTCGACCTCGGGATCGCTCGTCGCCGGCTGCACGGCGACGTGGTCGAGCTCTCGGCCGCCGACCTGGCCTTCACCGCCGAGGAGGGTCGACGGGCGCTGGCCGCCGAACTCGGATCGGGTGTGCTCGATGACGGCGCCGCTGCCGAGCTCGTGTCCCGTCTCGACGGCTGGCCCGCCGGCATCCGGCTGTCCCAGCTCGCCCTCCGCTCGGAGGCACCGGCGTCGCTCGATGCCATCACGGGGTCGTCGCCCGAGGTCGCCGAGTACCTCGCGAGCGAGGTGCTCGGTGGTCTGTCGGCCGACGTGCGGGAGTTCCTCCTCGACACCTCGATCCTGATGGACCTCACCCCCGGCCTCTGCGACGCCGTCAGTGGCCGTTCCGACAGCCTCGCCGTCTTGCGCACGCTGGCTGCGGATCAGGTGTTCACCTCGCTCGTCGACCCGACGACGTCGACGTTCCGGCTCCACCGTCTGTTCCGTGAGTTCCTCGTGGGCGAGGCGGCTGAGCGTCCGCCCGAGGAGATGGAGGACCTGCACCGGCGGGCGATGCGGTGGTCGCTGGCGGCCGACGACCTCGACGCCGTCGTGTGGCACGCCGTCTCGGCGGGCGA
>JBCCTP010000361.1:0-5106 GCA_039198505.1 Actinomycetota bacterium
AGCAACCAGGTCAACCAGCGCAGCGGTGTGAGCGTTCGCCTCAGCGTGAGCAACTACGAGGCGCTCTCGGCCAACGCACTCCGCCGTGGGTTGCGCAACGGCGAGACGTCGATCGTCGCACGCGTCGACGACCTCGAGGCGTTGCCGGCGAGCTCGCAGGGCAAGATCGAGATCGAGTCGCTCGAGGAGGGTCGCGAGGGCGCCATCCTCGACACGCTCATCAAGGGCGCCGTGCTCACCGTGTTCAAGGATGTGGTCGACCCGGCGACCACGCGCGACGTGGTCGAGGCGTTCGAGGAGGGCACGGTCGCGCACACCGGCGAAGACGTCACGAGCGACGAACTCGCCGGACTCATCGACCAGGTCGACGCGCTGCGCGCCCCGGTCCTCTCGCTCACGGGCGGAGACGAGTCGCCGGCCGCCATCGCCGGTGCCGTCGAGTTCGTGCTCGAGGGCCTCCACCTCTCGAAGCGTCTGAACAAGGACGCGTCGGGCGGCTCGGCCACCTACCGAGGACGCACCTGATCGTTCGCGTGAGGATGGCACCTGCCATCGGCACCCGACCTCACGGGTTCGCGAGGTCGAGGTAGCTCGCGCCCTCCGGTCGCATCGTGCGGTCGGCGTCGAACAGCCCGGCGCTCTCGTGCCCGTCCTCTCGCGAGTTCGTGGCCACCATCGGGCCGATGAACACGACCTCTGCCGCGTCGGACGCCCCGTCATCGGAGCGGGTGTCGCCCGACTCGGCGATCTGGAGGAGTCGGGTGAGGGCGGGCTCCGCCACGTCGGGATCGAGGTCGTCGAGGGCCAGGTCCGACACCATCGGTCGGCCGTCGGAGATCTCGGCCGCGCGTCCGAGCTGTTCGGCCCATCGATCGCCGTCGAGTCGCAGGCGCTCGTCGAGGTCGTCGATCGGGTCGTTCGACAGCTCGATGACGACCCCGATCCCGTCGTAGGAGCCACGGAGTTCCTCGGCTCGCGCGAGGTCGCTCTCGCGCAGTGACAACGTCACGGGTGCCTCACCGCGGAGGAGGCCCCACGTGTCACGCCACGCCGGTGTCGGCAGGTCGGGCGACGCGTGCACCGCCGGGATCCACCCGTCGATCCGGTCGCCGAACTCGTCGGCGATCCGTTCGAGCCAGCGGGGCCACCACCGCACGATCGTCTCGGAGTCTCCCAACCCGCCTTCGTTGTCGAGCCACCGCGGCACACCTCCGTCGGCATCGAGGAGGCAGGCCCACGTGGCCAGACCGACCGCCCGGGCCGCTCCGACCACGTCGCCGTACCACTCGACCCACTCATCGGAGAGGTCGCCGGGTCGGGGCTGCAGGCGGGCCCAATCGAAGCTGAGTCGGATCTCGGTGATGCCGACGTCGGCGAGCAACGCGAGGTCGTCGGGCCATTGCGCCACGAATCCACTGCCCGACGGAACGACCGCGTCGGAGCGTTTCGTCGCGAGCGTCGAGGTGGCGACGTGACCCAGCGAGTGGGCGACGGTGATCGTGGTTCCCCGACGGGACCTCATGCCGGAGCCGGATGCTCGGCCGGCCGACCTCTCACGCGGCAGGCCGACTCAGAGGTACGGGGTGCGGGTCCAGAGGTCGCCGACGTCGGAGTCGATCGGCTGCGGTTCGCCGACGAGCGACACGATCTCGACGCGCCCGGGGAAGCCGCGGAGCTCGACCTCGCCGTACGGCTCGGCCGTGACACCTTCGGGGAGGCGATCGATGTGCATCGACGGCATCAGCACCTCGACACCCTGGGCGTGGTCACACAAGCGGGCCGCCATGTTGACGGCCGACCCGATGTAGTCGTCACCCTCGAAGAGGAGGGCATGGCCGGTGGCGAGACCGGCACGGACGGTGAGCGGGCTGCAGACGTCGGCGGCGCGCTGCTCGAGGTCGAGCACGAAGTTGACGGCGTCGCGCTGGCTGACCGCGACGCACATACAGCCGTCACCCAGCCACTTCGCGATGCGCACGCCACGCTCGGACGCCACCGAACGAACGATGGTGCGGAACGCGCCGAGCAGTCGCCCGGCGGCGTCGTCTCCGAACGCGGCCGTGTAGTTGGTGAAGCCGGACAGATCGACGAACACGAAGGTGCGGGGGACACGCATCGACACGAATCCTATTCGGCACGGACGGACGCCGACTTCACCAGTTCCTCCCGATCCTCAGCCGAGACAGCACATCCGGTGCCCGATGTGCTGTTCGCGATCTGGGTCAGAGCGCCTTCTCGAAGAACAGGCGGGCGTACGGGTTGTCGTTGTATCGGTCGATCTCGGCGTACCCCGACGTGCGGTACATCTCGATGGCCGGCAGGAGGGCGTCGTTCGTGTCGAGCCGAACACGTCGGTGGCCGTCGGATCGAGCGGCGTCCTCGAGGTGACGAAGCAGCCGGCCGGCGAGCCCGAGCCCCCGCATCTCGGGATGGATCCACATCCGTTTGATCTCGGCGACGCCGGGCTCGAGCCTCGTCACGGCGCCGCATCCACCCACCGTTGCGAACGGACGCTCGGACTCGTCGTCGATCCTCACGATCACGAACCGACCACGGGGGCGGACGTAGTCGGCGCCATCGGCACCTGGCTCACCGGGGTCGAATCCGCCCTCGAACGTGGCGTCGAGTTCGCCGTAGTACGACCGGAGTGCGAAGAGGGCCTCGGGCGTCGAGGGGTCGACGTCCTCGAACGTGACCGTCGCCGCGATGAGGAGACGGCGTGCGTGGTCGAGGACGTCGGCGAGCTCGGATCGCCGCCGCGGATCCAACGGCGCGAGGAGGTCATCGACGTGTCGGTCGGAGAGTCGGTCGAGTTCGTCGCGTTCGCGTCGACCAGCGTCGGTGAGCGACACGAATCGCCGGCGGCTGTCGGTCGGATCCGGTGTGGTCGAGACGAGGTCGTCGGCTTCAAGGGATCGCAGCAGTCGACTGACGTAGCCCGAGTCGAGGTCGAGGCGGTCGCGCAAATCGGCCACGAGCGTCCCATCACCGATCTCGAACAGCAGCCGAGATGCGCCGAGCGGACGACCACGAGAGAGGAAGTCGTCGTCGAGGACGCCGAGCACCCGTGTGTGGAGTCGGTTGAAGCGACGAACGGTCGAGGTCGACACGAACGGAACGATATCTGACCCAAGTCAGAGAAAACATCACGGATCGGACCCGGCTCCAGATGTGCTGCGAACGGCACGAATCGGACCCGGCACCGGATGTGCTGGAAACAGCACGAATCGGACCCGGCACCGGACGTGCTGATTCGTGTGGGCGCGATACCGTCGGGACATGGCACGGTCGCGGTTCACGTACTCACGGTGGGACGGGACCCAGACCGGGTTCGAGTTCGACGCCGGGCAGGCCTTCGACGAACTCACCGACGAGCTGCTCTACCACGGCGACGTCAACGCGGCGCTCCGGCGGATGATGCAGGAGGGCCTCACCGACCAGGACGGCAACCGGCTCGAGGGCATCCGCGAACTGCTCGAGCGGCTCCGCGCCGAGCGCGAGGAGCGCCTGGCCAACAGTGACCTCGGCGGTGTCTACGACGAGATCAAGGCACAGCTCGACGACATCCTCGACGAGGAGCGCCACGCCATCGAGAACGCACTGCGCGACGCCCAGAACTCGGGTGACGAGCGCCGGGCCCAGAACGCCGAGACCGCGGCCATGGAGCGCAACATGCGCCTCGACATGATGCCCGACGACCTCGCCGGCAAGGTCCGCGAACTCGACGCGTACAACTTCGAGTCGGCCGAGGCGAAGCAGCGGTTCGATCAGCTCATGGAGCAGCTGAAGGAACAGCTGATGCAGCAGATGGTCGATCAGATGTCGTCGGCCATGCAGAACATGAGCCCCGAGGACATGTCCCGCATGAAGGACATGATGGCGTCGCTCAACGAGCTCCTCGAGAAGCACCAGCGCGGCGAGGACACGACCGACGACTTTGCCGAGTTCATGGAGGAGTTCGGCGACTTCTTCCCCGAGAACCCGCAGAACGTCGAGGAGCTCCTCGAGAACATGGCCCAGCGCATGGCGGCCATGCAGGCGATGATGAACTCGATGACGCCCGAGCAGCGGGCGCAGCTGCAGGAGCTGAGCGAGCAGCTCATGGGCGACATGGACCTGCAGTGGCAGATGGGCCAGCTCAGCCAGAACCTGCAGCAGATGTTCCCGCAGATGCAGTGGAACCAGAGTTACGACTTCGAGGGTCAGGACCCGATGGGGTTCGCGCAGGCCATGCAGGCGATGCAGGAGCTCGGCGATCTCGACCAGCTCGAGAACCTGCTGCGCAACGCCTCGTCACCCGCCGCACTGGCCGAGGCCGACATGGACAAGGTACGCGACCTCCTCGGCGACGACGCCGCCCGGTCGCTCGAACGCCTCGCCGAACTCACCCGTCAGCTCGAGCAGGCAGGGCTGGTCGAGCAGAAGGAGGGTCGTCTCGAGCTGACGCCTCGCGGCCTGCGCAAGATCGGCTCCAACGCGCTGCGCGAGCTGTTCTCGAAGATGGCGAAGGACATGGCCGGCCAGCACGAGCTCAGCGAGCAGGGGCTGGGCCACGAGCGGACCTACCAGTCGAAGCCGTACGAGTACGGCGACCCGTTCCAGCTCGACCTCAACCGCACCATCCGCAACGCCCTCCGACGCACCGGCGGCGGGACGCCGGTCGAGCTGTCACCCGACGACTTCGAGATCGAGCGCACCGAGCACCTCACTCGTTCGGCCACCGTGCTGATGCTCGACCTGTCGTTGTCGATGCCGATGCGCGACAACTTCCTGCCGGCCAAAAAGGTCGCGATGGCGCTGCACCACCTCATCACCACGCAGTTCCCGCGCGACTCGATGGGCATCGTCGGCTTCTCCGAGACGGCGCGGATCCTCACCGCCGACCAGCTGCCCGAGGTGTCGTGGGACTTCGTCTACGGCACCAACATGCACCACGGCTTCACGCTGGCGCGCCAACTGCTCGCGCGCGAGTCGGGCAACAAGCAGATCATCATGATCACCGACGGTGAGCCGACGGCTCACATCACGCCCGACGGGTATCCGTTCTTCAACTACCCGCCGGTGCGCGAGACGGTCGAGGCCACGCTGCGCGAAGTGGTGCGGTGC
>JBCCTP010000362.1:0-5104 GCA_039198505.1 Actinomycetota bacterium
CGCTCCGGTCGGATCGATCGACGGACTTCGAACTGACGGTCAGCCCGAAGACAGCACCATCACGGCCTGTCGCCAGACCGGCGTTCAACGCTATCGGGCGTGTTTGGGCGTTCCACGCGGCCGATCCGTGCCGTGACGCGCGTCTCGGACTGTCCGTTTCCGCCCGTGCCAGAAGCGGACAGTGTCCGCGTTTGCCCAGGTCAGCCAGCGAAGGAGGCGCCGTGGGACTCGCCGCGGCGGGCGTACGGGGGCGGCGGGTTGCCGTTCTCGTCGAGCAGTCCGAACTCGGTGCCGAGGTCCTCGACCCACTGGATCGAACCGCTGCGGTCCATGAGATCCGACGCCAGCACGCCGGCGACGGCCGCGCGGCCGACCACGAGCGGCGTCTGGAGGCCGGACGTGTCGGTTCCCCGCTGCTCGGCGTAGCTCATGATGAACTCGGTCCCGACCGAACCGGGGTAGAGCGTGAAGCAGGCGACGTTCTTCGGCCCCAACTCGAGCGCCATGTCGGCGCCGAGCCGGTCGAGGCCCGCCTTCCCAGCTCCGTACGACGAGGAGAAGTGGTACGACTGCCCGCCCGGCGACGACACGTTCACGACGGCGGCCCGGGGCGCATCGGCCGCTCCACCGTTCAGCTCGCCCTCGAACAACAGCGGAGCAGCGTGCCACGACGCCACGTAGTGCGCCCGCAGACCGATCCCGACCTGGTCGTCCCAGACCTGGATCGGATGGTCCCAGAACCCGCCACCCCAGGCGGGCGGGTTCGGGATCTTGTAGACGTTGTTGACGAGCACGTCGATGCGGCCCTGCTCGTCACGAACACGTTCGAACAGAGCGGCGATCTGGTCGTCGTCGCCGTGGTCGGTCTCGACCGCGATGCCGGTGCCGCCGGCATCGTCGACCATCGATGCCGTCGTGTCGATCGACAGCTCACCGTCGCCGGTGGTCCGGCCGGTGACGTAGACGGTGGCGCCCCGCTCGGCCAGCGCGATGGCGGTGCCGCGCCCGATCCCCCGGCTCGATCCGGTGACGACGGCGACCTTGCCCGACAGCTCTGCGCTCATGGGCGGCGAAGGTACCGAGCACCGCCGAGCCGAACCTCACCGGAGACTCGGTGAGGCCGGAGAGTCAGTGGTGCCGGAAGAGCTTCGCCGCGATGCGCCACGATCCGTCGTCGAGCTGGATCAGGTGGAAGTGGTTCGTGAAGCTCAGTCCGAGAAGGTTCTGCTCCTCGATCGTGGCGGTGGCGATTCGATCCGTCACCTCGACGGTCGACTGCGCCGCGTAGTCGTCTCCGACCTCGTTCGCCTCCAGCGCTCCGTAGAAGGGCTCCGGACCGCCGGTCAACAGGTCGGGTCCGAGCCAGCCGACCATCACGGCTCCCTCGGCGAACACCGCCTTCAGGAGGTCGACGTCGCGGGTGCGTGTTCCCTCGATGTAGGCGTCGACGACGGACTGGGCGGACTCGGTCGGGTTCGACATGCCCGCCATCTTGTCGCACCGCCACGATCGCGCCGGACGGCGGCCAGCCGGACGGCTCAACGCATCGAGAGCCACCAGTCGGCGACCTGGGCAGCGAATCGATCGGTGTACTTCACGGTGAGCTCCGAGGCGCCGTCGGGAGCGTCTTGGTGGTCGGTCGCAGGCAGATCGCACGCCCCCTGGATCGGATCGACCCACTCGAGACGCAGCGACTCGACGCACTCGCCGATCCGCGGCGACTCCTCCTCGTGATGGTCGCTGGTCTGGTGGACGATGAACGCGCGGTGATCGTCGAACGAGAGGAGCGTGTAGTACGTCCGCTCGTCCTGACCGCGCCAGTACTCGTAGCGCCGCACGGCGGTCTCGTTCTCGTGCGTGGCGCTGAACAGACGACGGCAGATCTCCTCCCACCGCTCCTCGAACCCGGGCTTGACGGTGATGTGGGCGAGGATCGTGGCCATCGGACGAGGCTCGCACGGACGGCCGCCTCGCCCCGAGCCCGAGCACGTCGACAGGATGACGCCATGGATCTCGGACTCGACGGCGCACGGGCGATCATCACCGGAGGCTCACGGGGCATCGGTCTCGTGGTGGCGCAGACACTCCTGGCCGAGGGGGCCAAGGTGTCGATCTGCGGGCGGAATCAGGAGACGCTCGACGGCACGCTGTCGGAACTGGGTGACCGCGCGATCGGTCGGTCGGTCGACGTCGGCGACCACGAGGCGGTCGAGCAGTGGGTCGCGTGGTCGGCCGAGGAGATGGGCGGGCTCGACATCGTCGTGTCGAACGCCTCGGCGCTCGGCGGAACGAAGAACGACCGGGACGGCTGGCAGAAGCAGTTCGACGTCGACGTGCTGTCGACTCTGACCCTCGTCCAGTCCGCGATGCCGTACCTCGAGGCGTCCGGCATGGGCTCCATCGTCCAGCTGGGCACCATCACGGCACTCGAGTACCACGGCTTCCCCGGTGGCGGGAACAGCTACGGCGCGATCAAGGCGGCGCTCGTCAATTACATGAGCCAGCTCGGCTTCGAGCTCGCCCCGAAGAACATCCGGGCCAACACCGTGTCGCCGGGACCGATCTACATCGAGAACGGATCGTGGGGGAAGATCGAGCGGCACATGCCCGACTACTTCACCGAGAACATCGAGCACCAGCCGCAAGGACGCTTCGGCACGCCGCAGGAAGTCGCCAACGTGATCGCGTTCCTCGCGAGTCCGGCGGCCAGTTGGGTGACCGGTGAGAACGTGGTGGTCGACGGAGCCTTCACCCGCCGCCACGCGTTCTGATCTGGTTGCTCACCTCGACCTCCGCTGACGCTTTGGTCTCGGATCGCGTCCGGCTCGTCGCTGGCGCTTCCCTCGCCGGCTCACCTCTCATCGGGCGATACAGCACGTTCACCCTCGAGCCGAAGAGCACATCGGGTGCCGGGTCCGACTCGTGCTGTTTCGTCTCCGATCAGGGCTCGGCGACGACCGGGTTGGTCAGCGTGCCGATGCCGGCGATCTCGACCGCGATCGTGTCGCCGGGGCGGAGGAAGCGCCGAGGGCTTCTCGCCACGCCGACTCCCGACGGGGTGCCGGTGGCGATCACGTCGCCGCGCCGAAGCTCGGTGAAGGTCGACAGGTAGGCGATCAGCTCGGGCACCGGGAAGATCATGTGATCGGTCGCCGAGTCCAGGAGCACGTCGCCCGATACCGTGGACGTGATGCGCCAGCCGTCGGACGGGACGCCGAGCTCGACGGCCGGAACCACGAGGGGACCGACGGCGCCGGTTGCGTCGAAGTTCTTGCCGGGAGTGAACTGGCTGGTGTGGTTCTGGAAGTCGCGCACCGAGCCGTCGAGGAGGCAGGTGTACCCGGCGACGTACCCGAGGGCGTCCGCGGGATCGATCGCCCGGCCAGGCCGCCCGATCACGACCGCCAGCTCGCCCTCGTAGTCGAGGTGGTCGCTGGCCGAAGGGACGACGATGTCCGCGCCGGGACCGACCATCGAGGACGCGAAACGGACGAACACCGTCGGGTGGCTCGCACGGTCGCGCCCGGTCTCGGAGACGTGGTCGGCGTAGTTCAGACCGATGCAGAAGAAGCGAGTCCGGTCGTCGAGGATCTCGTCGACCGAGGGCGGCGCGTCTCGGTTCACGAGTGGACCTCCACCCTGCCGCGAGGCTCGTCGGCGCGGTACACCTCGAAGCCGGCGGCCAGTGCGGAAGCGAGGCATCGATCGCCGTGCTCGCGCCCGCGCACGGCGAACGATGCGTTGACGCCGGTCTCCCGCACGTGGAGATCGAGGCCATCGCGGATGTGCTCGACCTCGATCAGGTCGGCACCGCACGACGCGAAGGCGTCGAGGAGTCGAGCGAGACAGCCCGGGCGGTCGTCGATCCGGGCGAACACGCGGAGCCGTCTCCCCGACGCGTGTTCGTGGCGGCGGATGAGGCCGGGAACGACGCCCAGGTCGACGTTGCCGCCCGACAGGATCACGCAGGTCCGACCGGATGGTGCCGGGCGGACGGCTCCCGATCGGAGCGCCGCGACGCCCACTGCTCCGGCGCCCTCCGAGTAGAGCTTCGAGCGTTCCATCAGCGTGATCATCGCGTCGGCGATCGAGTCCTCGTCGACGGTCACGATGCGGTCGAGCCACCGGTCGATCAGCGGCCCCGTCACGTGTCCGGGGTACTTCACGGCGATGCCGTCAGCGAGGGTGACGACCTCCCCGGTGGGCGGCTCGTCGCCGGCGTACGGGGCACACGCCGACGCCTGCACCCCGATGACCTCGACGTTCGGGCGGAGACTCTTGATCGCGATCGCGGCGCCGGCGGCCAGTCCGCCACCACCGAGCGGAACGACGACCGACGACAGGTCGGCGACGTCGTCGAACACCTCGAGTCCGAGGGTGCCTTGACCGGCGACCACGTGCGGATCGTCGAAGGGAGGACAGAAGGCCAACCCGCGCTCGTCGGCGATCGATCGGGCGAACGCCACCGCTTCGGCCAGCGACACACCGACCTCGTGCACCGTCGCGCCGTACGAACGGCACGCCTCGACCTTGGTGACCGGTGCGCCGACCGGCACGGCGATCTCGCACGGAACACCGGCGTGGCGCGCGGCGAACGCCAGCGCCTGGCCGTGGTTCCCCGCGCTGCCGGTGACGACGCCTCCGGCCGCACCCTCGCCCAGCGCGGCGATCTTGGCGAGCGCGCCGCGCAGCTTGAACGAGCCGGTGCGCTGCAGGTTCTCGGCCTTGTACACGACGTCGCCGCCCACCTCCTCGGAGAGCGCGATCGCGGGGAGCATCGGCGTGCGCTGGATGACGCCGTCGACCACCTCGCGCGCTCGTCGAACGTCGTCGACGGTGACGTCAGGCCCGGCCACGTCCGAACGCTACGCCAGCGAACGGTTCAGGTGCGTCGAGGACGTGTTGTTCCGTCGAGTCCCGGGCTCGACGGAACAGTGGGCCCGGCCGCAAGCGGACGGACAGCTCCGCCGGCACGGCGGCGAGGGAAGCGCCAGCGACGAGCCGCACGCGATCCGAGCCCGAAGCGTCAGCGGCGGCCGAGGTGAGCCACCAGAACGGCGAGGGAAGCGCCAGCGACGAGCCGCACGCGCGGCGCCACTCAGAG
>JBCCTP010000363.1:0-5103 GCA_039198505.1 Actinomycetota bacterium
CTGACGTCGCCCAACAACCCGACCGGGCTCGTCGAGCCTCCCGAACGCGTCGATCAGCTCCTCGACCGCGCGTCCGGTCTCGTCGTCGTCGACGAGGCCTATGCGCAGTTCGCCCCGTGGTCGGCGGTCGACCTCGTGTCCGACGATCGTCCGCTCGTCGTCACCCGCACGTTCTCGAAGACGTGGTCCATGGCGGCCGCCCGGCTCGGGTACCTCGTCGGACCGAGCTGGTTGGTCGCCGAACTCGAGAAGGTCGTGCTCCCGTACCACCTCGATGCCGCGAAGCAGCTCGCCGGTCGGATCGCCTTGCGGTTCGTCGACGACATGAACGAGCGCGTCGAGCTCGTCGTCGCCGAGCGCGATCGGATCACCGACGGCCTCGGCCGACTCGACACCGACGTTTTCGACTCGGGGGCCAACTTCGTCCTGTTCCGGCCGAGATCGGTTCCCGGTCGAGAGGTGTGGCAGGCCTTGGTCGACCGCAGCATCCTCGTGCGCGACTGCACGAGCTGGCCACGGCTCGACGGGTGCCTCCGGGTCACGATCTGCACCCCCGACGAGAACGGCGCGTTTCTCGTCGCGCTGGCCGAGATCCTCGGCGGCACACTGGACACGTGACCAGGAGCGCCTCATGAGTCGGACCGCGAGCCGCAGCCGCAGCACCAAGGAGACGTCGATCGAGATCACGATCGACCTCGACGGATCGGGCCGCACCGACATCTCGACGGGCATCCCCTTCTACGACCACATGCTCGACCAGATCGGCCGACACGGTGGTTTCGACCTCACCGTCCAGGCCGAGGGTGACCTGCACATCGACACGCACCACACGGTCGAGGACGTCGCCATCACGTTGGGCGAAGCGTTCGCCGAGGCGCTGGGCGACAAGGCCGGTGTCCGTCGGTTCGCCAGCGGGCGGTACCCGCTCGACGAATCGCTGATCGACATCGCTCTCGACCTGTCGGGTCGCCCTCACGTCGAGTGGCACGTCGAGATCCCCGAGTCGCTGCCGCTCGGCGATCCGGCATTCGATCCGCAGCTCGCCGAGCACGCGGTGTCGTCGTTCGCGACGTCAGCGGCCATCACTCTGCACGTCGAACTCGTGCGGGGGCGCAACACCCACCACGTCGTCGAGGCGACCTTCAAGGGCCTCGGACGTGCGCTCCGCGACGCAGTGCGGGTGGACGATGCGTCCGGCGTCCCGTCCACCAAGGGCGTGTTGTGACGGGGTCAGCGTGACCGCGCCGCTCGTCGCCGTGCTCGACTACGGCATCGGCAACCTGCACTCGGCGCACAAGGCGCTGCAGCATTGCGGTGCCGACGCTCGTCTCACCGCCGATCCGGCGCTCATCGCCGATGCTGCCGGCGTGGTGCTGCCCGGTGTCGGCGCGTTCGGCGCGTGCATGGACGCGCTGCGGTCGGCGGGTCTGGAGGATCCGTCGCACGACGCCGTCGCGAGCGGCCGACCCTTCCTCGGGATCTGCGTGGGGATGCAGATGCTGTTCTCCGATTCCGACGAACTGCGGGCGGGGGAGCGCGTCAAGGGGCTCGGTGTGTTCGAGGGGACCGTCCGGTGGATCGAGCCGACCGACGGGCTCAAGGTGCCGCAGATGCAGTGGAACCGGCTCGACGTCACCCTGCCCGACGATCCGATGCTCGCCGGGTTGGCCGACGATGCGTGGGTGTACTTCGTGCATTCGCTGCACGGGGTGCCCGACGACCCGGCACGGGTGGCGGCCACCGTCGACTACGGAGGCACGGTCAACGCCGCGTTCCGGCGCGACAACGTGTTCGCCGCGCAGTTCCACCCCGAGAAGTCGAGCCGTGCCGGCTTGCGGCTCCTCACCAACTTCGTCGACGGGTGCCGAGCATGACGGGCGACGCATGAGCGGCGGTGTCCCCGAGCTGTTCCCGGCGATCGACCTGAGGGGCGGGCAGGTCGTCCGCCTCCGGCAGGGTGACTACGCTGACGAGACCGTGTACGGCGACGATCCGGTCGCCGTCGCCCGCTCGTTCGTCGAGGCGGGGTCACCGTGGGTCCACGTGGTCGATCTCGACGCCGCCCGATCGGGCGATCCCATCAACCGGCCGGTCATCGCGTCGATCGCGGCGGCCATCGGTCACGACGCTCGGTTGCAGACCGGCGGAGGGGTGCGCTCCCTGGGCGACGTGTCCGAGCTGGCCGACGCCGGCGTGTCGCGTGTGGTCATGGGCTCGGCGGCCGTCGCCGATCCGGGACTCGTCGAGCGGGCGTCGAAGCTCGTCGACGTCGCCGTCGGCCTTGACCACCGCGACGGTGAGGTCGCCATCCACGGTTGGACCGAGGGATCCGGGCTCACCCTCGACCTCGCGTACGGGCGGTATCCGGCTGCCGCGGCGTTCGTGATCACCGACATCGGTCGCGACGGCATGCTCGACGGACCCGACGTCGAGGGACTCGCCGCGTCGGTCGCGGCGAGTGACGTGCCGGTGGTGGCGTCGGGTGGCGTGTCCGGTCTCGATGATCTCGACGCGCTGGCGGCCATCGACGGCCTCGCAGGGATCATCACCGGCAAGGCGCTGTACGAGGGCCGGTTCACGATCGCCGAGGCGGTCGAGCGTCTGGCGGCACTGGGCGGCGGAGGACGATCGTGAGGGTCGCGCGTGTCGTTCCCTGCCTCGACGTGAAGGACGGGCGGGTCGTCAAGGGCACGAACTTCGTCGATCTGCGCGACGCCGGCGACCCCGTCGAACTCGCCGCTCGCTACGACGAGGAGGGCGCCGACGAGCTCGTGGTCCTCGACATCACCGCGTCGAGCGACCGGCGCGACACCGTCGTGCACATGGTCGAGGCCGTCGCGGAGCAGGTGTACATCCCCTTCACCGTCGGCGGTGGGATCCGCACGCTCGAAGACGCCCGGGCGATCCTCCAGGCCGGCGCCGACAAGGTCAGCGTCAACACCGCGGCCGTCGAACGGCCCGAGTTGATCACCGAGATCGCGGACGTGTTCGGCCGTCAGTGCGTCGTCGTCGCCATCGACGCGAAGGCCCGCGAGGACGGCCTCTCGTGGGAGGTGTTCCTCCATGGTGGGCGCACGCCGACCGGCATCGATGCGGTCGAGTGGGCGGTCGACGCGGTCGGGCGAGG
This sequence comes from Actinomycetota bacterium, assembly GCA_039198505.1. Lineage (GTDB taxonomy): Bacteria > Actinomycetota > Acidimicrobiia > Acidimicrobiales > Ilumatobacteraceae > Ilumatobacter_A. Next base: position 3,128 of record JBCCTP010000363.1, read on the forward strand.
AGCTGGCGAGATCCTGCTCACCTCGATGGATCGCGACGGCACGCGCCAGGGCTTCGACAACGTGCTCACGCGGGCCATCGCCGAGGCGGTGTCGGTGCCGGTGGTCGCGTCGGGCGGCGTCGGCACGCTCGAGCACCTGGTCGGAGGTGTGGTCGAGGGCGGAGCCGATGCGGTGCTCGCCGCCTCGATCTTCCACTACCGCGAGCACTCGGTCGCCGAGGCCAAGGCCGTCATGGCCGAGGCCGGACTCGCCGTCCGACCCGTCTGAGGTCCGCGCCGTGCGGCGTCACTAGCGTGCGGCGCATGTCGGATGCAGTCACGCTCGAACGCCGAGGACCCGTCCTCGTCGCCCACCTCGACGACGGGAAGGCCAACGCACTCTCGGCGTCGATGATCACGTCGATCGACGCGGCGATCACCGAGGCCGAGAACGACGACGAGATCCGGGCGCTCGTCATCCACGGTCGCCCCGGCCGGTTCTCCGCGGGATTCGACCTGTCGGTCATGGGTGGCGACGACTTCGCCGCGATCATCCGTCTCGTCGCCGACGGTGGCGCGCTCGTCCACCGGCTCTACGGCTCGTCGGTGCCGGTCGTCGCCGCGTGCACCGGGCACGCCCTCGCGGCCGGCGCGCTGATCCTGCTCGGGTGCGACGTCCGGGTCGGCGCCGACGTCGACGCGAAGATCGGTCTCAACGAGGTCGCGATCCGGATGGTGCTGCCCGACTGGGCGTTCACGATCGGCGTCGATCGACTCAGCCGGCGGCACCTGCAGCGGGCGATCGCGAATGCGCGGATCACCACGCCGGCCGAGGCGGTCGACGTGGGCTTCCTCGACGAGGTCGCGCCGGCCGAGCACGTGCTCGATCGTGCCGTCGAGGTGGCGACCGAGATGGCGACCACGCTCGACCCGGCCGCCTACGCCAAGACGGTCGAGAAGCTGCGCGGCGACGTGTTGACCACGATGGGCGATCAGGTCGCATCCGACCGAGCGAGTGCCGACACCGTCGGGTAGGACTGGACCCATGAGTTCCGCCACGTCCGCGCCCGCCGTCAACCCCGACATGGAGTACCGCCGTCTCGGCAACACCGGGTTGCAGGTGAGCATCCTCAGCTTCGGCAGCTGGGTCACGTTCGACACCCAGCTCGACGACTCGCTCGCCTACGACTGCATGAAGGTCGCCGGCGAGGCCGGCTGCAACTTCTTCGACAACGCCGAGGCGTACGCCGGCGGCGAGAGCGAGGCGATCATGGGCCGCGTGCTGCGCGAACTCGGCTGGCCGCGCTGGTCGTACGTGCTCACCACGAAGGTGTTCTGGGGCATCCACGGCGACGTGCCCAACATGCGGAACACGCTCAACCGCAAGTACCTCCTCCACTCGATCGAGGGGTCACTCGAGCGCTTCCAGCACGACTTCGTCGACGTGCTCTACTGCCACCGCGCCGACCCGAACACGCCGCTCGAGGAGACGGTGCGGGCGATGAGCGACATCGTCGACCGGGGCCTGGCCACCTACTGGGGCACGAGCGAGTGGTCGGCCGACGAGATCCGCGCGGCGATCGAGATCGCCGACCGTCGGAACCTGCACGCGCCGGTCACCGAGCAGAGCCAGTACAACCTGCTCGAGCGCGACAAGGTCGAGGTCGAGTACGCCCGACTCTGGGACGACTACCGCTACGGCAACACGATCTGGTCGCCACTCAAGTCCGGTCTCCTCACCGGCAAGTACGCCGACGGGATCCCGTCCGACACGCGCGGCGCGCTGCCGGGCTACGAGTGGCTGGCCGAGCAGCTGACCGACCCGAACGCACTCCAGCAGGTCGAACGGCTGCGCCCGATCTCCGAGCGGCTCGACTGCACCATGGCGCAGCTCGCCATCGCCTGGGCCACGAAGCACCCGATGGTGTCGTCGGTGATCACCGGCGCGTCGAAGGTGTCGCAGGTCGAGCAGAACTTCGGTGCGCTCGCCGTGATCC
>JBCCTP010000364.1:0-5100 GCA_039198505.1 Actinomycetota bacterium
AGTTGGGCGAAGTCGTTCCGCGTGAGCGACGTGAAAGGCCCTGCTGCGAGGGCGTTGACCGGGGCGGAGACCGATGCGCAGATTCGGCACAGGGCGTCGACGCCGGGCGGTCCCGGCAGGTAGACCGCATCGGCCCCCACCCGTTCGAACGCCTGCAGCCGCCGGATTCCCTCGTCGACGTCGTAGGTGCCGTTGAGGACGCCATCGGCCCGAGCGAGCACGACGAGATCGCCAGCAGCGGATCGAGCGGCACCGACGGCCGCCTCGATCCGCTCCACAGCGAGGTCGAACTCGTACGGACCGGTCTCGGGAAGATCGGTGTCCTCGATCGACAGGCCGGCGAGACCCGTCGACGCCGCGAGTCGGACGCTCTCCGCAACCCCCTCCGGATCGCGGGCGAACCCGTTCTCGAAGTCGGCCGACACCGGCAGAGACGTCGCAGCGACCATGCCCTCGGCGTGCGCGAGCGCCTCGTCGCGGGTGACGCCGCCCATGTCAGCCCGACCGAGGGTGAACGCGTGCGCGGCCGACGACGTGCCGATCGCTCGAGCACCCAGGGCCGCGGCGACACGGGCGGATCCGACGTCCCACACGTTCATCAGGACGAACGGGTCGCCGGCACGATGCAGCTCGCGGAAGCTCATGCGGCCGACGGTACGCGTCGCCCTCGACCCGGTCCGGCGGGAAACGGGCAGCAACGCCACCCGCCTGTGTTGTTCCGTCGAGTCCCGGGGTCGACGGAACAACAGTCTCGTCGCGGCGTCAGGTGTCGGCGGGTTCGTGGGCGGGCGCCTGCCAGGTCGGGTCGGTGACGTCGTGAGCGAAGCAGTACGCCCACTGGGCACCGGGCTCGAGCGAGACCATCACCGGGTGGCCGGTCCGTTCGTAGTGCAACGTCGCGTGATGACCCGGCGAGTCGTCGCAGCAGGCGATGTGACCGCACGACAGGCACTGACGGAGCTGCACCCAGGGCACGCCGAGTCGCTCGCACTCCGAGCATCCGATGTGATCGGGCACGTCGAGTCCCGATGCATGGTCGAGGTGCTCGCAGGTCCCGATCGACGACTCGACATGGGACGCGACCGCGGCGTCGATCCGCTTCTCGTTCTTCTGCGCCAGCACGACCTCGAACGCGATCTGCACCACGACGATGAGCGCGACGAGACCGATCCCCGGGAACGCTCCGATCGATCCGTTGGCGATGAACGGCGCGAGCAACACGATGAGAGCCGCTGCCACGACACGCGGGACCGTTCTCGACTGGGTCCCGACCGCGAAATGGGGACTGTCGGTGACCACGTCGAGGACCGCCACCGACACCAGCACGACCGCGAGCGCGATGGCGAGCAGCCACGTGTAGGTGTCCTTGAACGTGGCGTCGAGTGCGTCTTCGCCGACGATCTTCTTCGCTGCGACGCCGTACGCAGTGATCCCACCGGCGAGCGGGAGGTGCACGTAGACCCAGACGAGGCGGTTGCGGCCGGGCGCCATCCCGAGGATCCCGGTCCGTCGCAGGTGGGAGTCGGCGATGTCGTCGAAGTAGGTCCACCACAGCGCCACGAGGATGACGAAGGACAGCATCCCGTAGAGCTGGCGCTCCCATGCGAACCCCGTGTCGGAGACCTCGCTCAGCGTCTTCACGAACGTCTCGCCGAGCACGATCACGGTGAAGAGCGCGTAGCGCTCCTGGAAGTGCTCGTCGTGGAGCGGTGATCCCTCACCGCGCATGCCGCCGAAGACCGGCCCGAGGAACTCGACGATGAGTCCGATCGCCCAGGCCCAGGGTCTCGCCTCCTCGGGAAGGAGCAGCGACGCCAACCAGATGGCCGACCCGGCGCCGAACACGACGAGGTAGAAGTCGACGATCGGGCGCGACACCGGCATGCGCTGGCGAGCTCGCCAGTACATGATCAGCAGCGGGATGCGCGCCGCCACGTACGTGAGCGGGAACCACATCCTCCAGTCGTCGGGCGTGACGGCGGCGAGAACGGCGAGGTTCCCCACCGCGAACATCTGCGCGAACGTGAGCAGTCGGTGCGGGACGTCGTCGACGGCGAACCGGTTCGTGAAGGCGGTGGTCCCGGTCCAGGTCCACCACAGGACCACGAACGCTCCGACGAACGCCGCTCCGCCGCTCCAGGAGACGTCGCTCGACAGACGGTCGCCGAGCTGGATCAGCGCGGCGACGTAGATGAGATCGAAGAAGAGCTCGAGCCACGTGACGCGGCCGTCGTCGTCGACATCGTGTCGCAGCGCCGGAGGCTGCCACCGGGTGAGGGGCACGCTCGGGAACGTAGCCCGAATCGCACCGGTGCGGGGTCGGGCCGCGTCGGGCCGGGCCCGGCCGGTTCGGAGTCGAGTCGGGTCGTGACGCCGAGGTCGGCTACGGGAAGACGACGGTGCGGTCGCCGACCAGGAACACCCGATCGTCGGCCCAGGCGCGCACGGCGCGAGCGAGCACGACTCGCTCGGTGTCCTGTCCGAGTGACACGAGCTCGGGAGCCGTGTGCGCGTGTGTGACGCGGGCGACCTCCTGCTCGATGATCGGGCCCTCGTCGAGGTCGGCGGTGACGAAGTGCGCCGTGGCACCGACGAGCTTCACCCCTCGGGCGTGGGCCTGGTGGTAGGGCTTCGCGCCCTTGAACCCGGGCAGGAACGAGTGGTGGATGTTGATCGCTCGACCGGCGAGGTCGCGACACAGGTCGTCGGAGAGGATCTGCATGTACCGGGCGAGGACCACGAGGTCGATGTCGTACGACTCGACGAGCTCGCGGATCTTCTGCTCCTGCTCCGGCTTCGTGTCGGGCGTGACGGGCAGATGGAGGAACGGGATGTCGTACCGGGCGGCGACCGGCTGGCAGTCGATGTGGTTCGACACGATCAGCGGGATGTCGACGGCGAGCTGCTTGTTGTACCAGCGGTAGAGGAGGTCGACCAGGCAATGGTCGTACTTCGACACCATGATCAGGAGGCGGGGCCGGTGATCGGACGGGCGGACGGCGAGGTCGAGGCCGAGCATCGAGTCGCCGTGCGGGTTCGCTGAGTCGCTGGTCTCGGCGGCGTCGCGGGGGAGCCGAGCGGCGACGGCGGATCGGACCTCGTCGGAGCTCGCCTCGCTGGTGATCACGGCCCGCATGCAGAACGTGGTGGTCTCCGGGTCGCTGAACTGGGCGTTCGACTCGACGTTGCCGTCGACATCGAGGACCCCGGCGGTCACGGCGTGGACGATGCCGGGCCGGTCGGGGCAACGGAGGGTGAGGACGTGACTGCTCATGGTCGGTCGGCGAGGCTAACTGGCCCCTCGACGGGGCCGAGCCCGAGCACTACCGTTTGCGTCCGCAACGACGTCACGCCTCGGATCAGACCCCGACGTGACGATCTCACGGAGGAGGACACACATGGGCGTACTCGCCTGGATCACCGGGGTGCTGTTGATCGTCGGCTTCGGACTGGCCGGCGTCAGCAAGGTGACGAAGCAGCAGCAGATGGTCGACGCCGCCGGACACATGGGGATGTCGGTCCAGCAGTTCCAGATGATCGGCGCCCTCGAGGTCGCCGGCGCGGTCGGCGTGCTGATCGGGCTGGTGTCGGAGGACCTGCGGGGGCTCGGCATCGCCGCGGCCATCGGGCTCGCACTCGTCGGGATCGGGGCCGTCGTGTTCCACGTACGCGCCGGTGACAAACCGCCCGCCTTCGCTCCCGCTGCGGTGCTCACGATCGTGGCGGTCCTCGCCGTCGTCGGTCTCGCCGGCATGTGACTCGTCGCCGAATCACCGGGCGCCGCTCCACATCGGATCGTCCGGCGCAGCGGGCGTCTGGGAGAGTGAAGGCATGGCGATCGACTTCACTCTGCCGCCCGACCTCGAAGAGCTGCGGATGCGGATCCGCACGTTCGTCGACGACGTGATCAAGCCCGTCGAGGCGAAGATCGAGGGGACCGACGGCACCGACGGCCTGCAGGGCAAGGACCGACTCGAGGCCCTCGTCGGTCTCCGCAAGGACGCGTACAAGGCGGGCATCTGGCTGCCGCACATGCCCGAGGAGTGGGGCGGCATGGGCCTCGGCCACGTCGAGCTCGCCATGGTGCAGGCCGAGGCGGCCAAGTCGTACTACGGGCCGTGGGTGTTCAACTGCCAAGCGCCCGACGAGGGCAATATGCACACCCTCCTCCACTGGGCGACCGACGAGCAGAAGGAGAAGTACCTCAAGCCTCTGCTCGAGGGACGAACCTGGTCGTGTTTCGCCATGACCGAGCCCGAGGTGGCGGGTTCCGACCCGACGCTCATCCAGACCCGGGCATACCAGGACGGCGACGAGTGGGTCATCAAAGGCCACAAGTGGTTCATCTCCAACGCGCACCGGGCCAACTTCGCCATCCTCATCGCCCGCACCGAGGACGACCCCGATCTGCCCCAGGCGGCCAACACGGCGTTCCTCGTCGACCTGCCGTCGGAGGGATGGAACGAAGTTCGCCAGATCGAGACGATGCACGGCGGCACCGGTCACTCCGAGATCGTCATCGAGGACCTGCGCGTGCATCAGGACCAGATGCTGGGCGGCCGCGGCCAAGGCCACTTGCTCGGTCAGTACCGGCTCGGGCCCGCCCGCCTGGCGCACTGCATGCGATGGATCGCCCAGGCCGAGACGGCCCTCGACATGATGGTCGACCGCTCGCTCGAGCGGTACGCCCACGGATCGCTCCTGGCCGAGAAGCAGGGCATCCAGTGGATGATCGCCGACTCCACGATGGAGCTGTACCAGTCGAAGCTGATGGTGTTGCACGCGGCATCGAAGATCGACGCAGCCCATCACCAGACCCAGGAGTACGGCGACGCCGTTCCGGTCGACGAGAAGATCGACTTCAAGGCCGAGGTGTCGATGGCCAAGCACTTCGTGGCGAACATGCTCAACCGGGTGATCGACCGATCGATCCAGGTTCACGGGGCGCTCGGCTACTCCACCGACACGCCGCTCGCCCACATGTACCAGCACGCCCGCTGGGCCCGCTTCGCCGACGGCGCCGACGAGGTGCATCAGATGCGCATCGCCCAGCGCACCATCGCCGCCTACAAGAACGAGGGCTCCACGCGCACCGCCACC
>JBCCTP010000365.1:0-5042 GCA_039198505.1 Actinomycetota bacterium
CGCCCGTCGACCATCTCGGCCTGGGCGTCGCCGACGATGGCGAAGTCCTGGAAGTCGAGTTGGGACTGTTCGATGAAGTGCTGCCGCTCGTCTCCGGCGACCGGCGGGAGCGGCCGCTTCTTCACCGCCGCCGCACGGTCACGGAAGCGGGCGAGCATGGCGTCGACGTCGAGTTCGGCCATGCGTCGGACCCTACCGGACCACCTCGGAGTCGTCGTCCGCCGCCTCGGACACGGGGTCGGGTGCATCGTCGACGACGGCTGACACGTCGGCGACCGCCACATCGTCGACGACCGGTGCCGCGTCGGCGATGGACGGGGGGTCGAACAGCGTCGGGACCGGGTCGTCGACCTCGCCGGTGCTGTCATCGGGTTCGACGGTCGACAACACCGTTCCGGTCGCAGGATCGGCGATGGTGGTGGCGATCACGAGCGGATCGTCGGGTCGAGCATCACCGGCCCGAGCCGCGCCCTGCTTGAGATCGTCGAGGGTCGCCATCGCCGGGACCTCGTCGAACTCGTTCGACACCGCCGGCGCGCGTCGCGACGGCACGAGCGGCTGAGCGCCCGGCGGCCGCTCGGCATCGAGCATCCGCCTGCGATCAGCCGGGGCGAGTCGCCGCCACGATCGCGACGACATCCGGTCGAGGGGTGCGAGCAGTTCGGGGTCGGGTCGGGTCTGGCGGAAGAGCCAGATCGCGAGTCCGACGAGGAGCACGCCGACCGCCAGGAGGCCGACGACCACGCCGTACACGATGCGCGTCGACTCGGGGTCGCTCGCCGTCCCCGTCACCGTCGCCAGCACTCCGCTCAAGCGCCAGAGGCTACCGACGCTCCTCGTCGTGAACGGAACACCACACCGCGGTCCGGCCGGCGATCGACGCTCGTCGCAGCTCCGCGCCGCACGTCGGACACGGCGGAAGGTCGCGCCGAACGTCGGGGTCGAGCACCCCGTGCGTGCTTCCTCCGGCCCCGAGCATCGCCGGGAGCCGGTCTCGGCACGCGGCGGCGATGGCCTCGATGTCGTCGTCGGACAGGCGGTCGCACGGACACGACGGTGGGACGCCGGCCGTGAAGAGCACCTCGTCCGCGCAGAGGTTGCCGAGACCGGCGACGACCCCCTGGTCGAGCAGCGTCGGTTTGATCGCTCGTCGGCGCCCTTGCAACGCGTGGCGCAGTTCGTCGGCGACGAGCGACATCGCGTCGGGTCCGAGGTGGCTGAGATCGGGATCGAGGGACAGTCGGCCGAGCCGACGGGGGTCGTTCATCCGCAGCGCCGGTACCACGCCGCCGTCGGTGAAGAGCCGGAGCCGATCCCAGTCCTCGCGATCGGCGCCCGACGAGTACTCGAGTCGTTCGATCGGGGCGGCGCCGTCGACGACGAGACGTCCGGTCATCCCGAAGTGCAATCCGAGCGTCGGGCCGTCGGTGTCGACGAGAAGCACCTTGCCGCGCCGCCGAACGCCGATGACCCGTCGGCCGGTGAGCGAGGCGACGAGACCGTCGGCAGCGACGCGCTCGTCGATCTCCAGGCGATCGATCACCCGTCCGACCACCGACTCGGCGGCACGGCGCCAGATCTCGGCCTCGAGGCACTCCGGCACCGGCGAGACTCCCGCGAGTTCGGCGTCGGGCCGTCAGGACTTGCTGACGTCGCCGACGAACCGCTCGATCGGTTCGGCGAGCTGGTCGACGTTGATGAGGAACGCGTCGTGGCCGTGGGGAGAGTCGATCTCGACGTGCTCGGCGACTCCGCCGTTGGTCCGGACCGCGTCGTGGATCTGGACCTGCTGGTAGGCCGGGTAGAGCATGTCGCTCCAGATCCCGACGCTCATGGCCGGCATGTGGACGCGCGCCATGGCCCGTTCGAGGGAACCGCGACCGCGGGCGACGTCGTGCAGGTCCATCGCCTTGCCGATGGCCAGATAGCTGTTCGCGTCGAAGCGGCGAGCGATCTTGCGACCGTGGTGACCGAGGTACCGCTCGACCTCGAACTGCTGCCAGAGACCGAAGTCGTGTTCGCCGGCCGAGGGCGCGAGGTCGCGCCCGAACCGGTCGGTGAAGACGTTGTCGCTCCGGAAGGTGACCTGGGCCACCATGCGGGCGATCGCGAGTCCCTCGGCGGGGCCGTCACCCGGCTCGGCGTCGTAGTAGTCGCCACCCCGCCAGCGCGGATCGAGTCGGATGGCCCGCCGACCGATCGCCCCCCACGCGATCTGCTGCGCCGTCGCCTGCATGCACGTGGCGATGGCGATGATCGAGCGCACCCGCCGTGGATACATGACCGCCCACTCGAGGGTCTGCATCCCACCCATCGATCCACCGATGACCGAGAGCCAGGCACCGATCCCGAGGTGATCGGCCAGCCGGGCCTGCGCACGCACCATGTCGCGGATCGTGACGACCGGGAATCGGGACCCGTACGGGAGCCCGTCGTCGGGATGGGGCGACGCCGGCCCGGTGGACCCCTGGCATCCGCCGAGCACGTTGACGCACACGACGAAGTATCGGTCGGTGTCGATGGGCTTGCCCGGACCGACCATCGAGTCCCACCACCCGGTCTCGGGGTGTCCTCGCCCCGACGGCCCGGCGGCGTGGGAGTCGCCCGTCCACGCATGGCACAGGAGTACGGCGTTGGACGCCGTCGCATCGAGTTCGCCCCACGTCTCGTACGCCATCGTCACGTCCGACAACGTGTCGCCCGAGTCGAGTGCGAATCGGCGGTCGGTGGCGAACGTGAAGAGCCGGCGTGAGCCCACGTCGTCGCCCGGACGCCAGGCGCCGGTCACCGGGAGCGTTTCGACGGACATGTCACGACGACGGTACCAGCGCGCCCCCGACGGTCCGGCGGTGGTTCGGTGCTGGTCCGGTGCGGGTTCGATGCCCGCTCCGATGTCACGATCCGCGGCGATGTCGACACGATGCGTCACGATCAGGATCAAGGTCGCTATGTTCTCCGCCCGTCGACGGTGACGCTGAGCGGCGGATCGCGATCAGATCGCAACACAGAGCGTCCGTTCGACCGCACAGTGCAATGTTTCGTCAAGCAAGCCTCAGGTGACCCTCGTGTCGATGTCCCGCCATCCGCGTGCCCACTCGCACGACCTCTCGACCACCGACCATCTCCTCGTCCCGGTCGAGGTCCGATCGCTCGGCAGCGTCGGCGACGGCGTGTTCCTCACGGCTCCGGTCGCCGACGGCACCCCCATCGCCGTGTTCGGCGGGCGAGCCGTCCCGGGCGACGTGTTCCGCCTCCTGCCCGAGAGCCGCCAACGCCACGCACTCCAGGTGCACGACGACGTCTACCTCGTGGGCGACGTGAACCCGACGATCGGTGACCTGGTGAACCACAGCTGTGATCCGACCGGTCTGCTCGTCGGTCAGATCGTGCTGGTCGCCTCACGCGACCTCGACGCCGGTGAGCAGCTCACGTTCGACTACGCCACCTGCGACTCGACCTCGTACGACGAGTTCGAGTGCGAGTGCGGCACCTCGCGATGCCGAGGCAAGGTCACGGCCAACGACTGGATGGAACCCATGGTCCGCGAGCAGTACGCCGGGCACTTCTCGCCGTACCTCGCGGCCAAGATCGCCGGGCTCGAGCGCGACGAGGTCGACTCGATCGCCGATCTCGACGAAGCGGTCTGACGATCGGTCGTCACACGCCGCCGACGATCGGCTGCGCGAACCGCATCCGCTGGTCGTAGCCCGCCTCGTACGGCAGGAACCCGTTTCGATCGGGGTACATGAGCTGCACCATCGGCTCGGGATCTCCGCGAAACCAACTCGTCGAGGTGGCGAACAGCGGAGCCCACTGTCCGAGGTCGATCTCGGCGAACCGGCAACGCAGATCGTTGTCGAGCAGGCCGACCACCTCGACGTCGATCGGGATCTCCGTCCCACCTCGACACGCATCGGCCACCAGCGTGACCAAGCCGTTGGCGGCCACCGGCTGCAGCCCGAACACCGCCACGTCGGGGAAGTCGACCGCAGACCTCATGCCGATCGAGTAGGCGTAGCCCGGCAGCGGTGGATCGGTGTCGGGCTGGGGTGACACCGCTTCGAGCGCCCACCCGTTCTGCTCGATCATCCACTCGATCTTCTCCGCGTGCGGAATGTGAAAGTCGGGGAGTTCGATGCCGTCGTCGGCAGTGCCGGCCATGTCCCGACGGTACCGTCGACGTCGTGGCCGCGACCGCAGCCGAATCCATCGAGCCGACCGGCACGTCGCCTCGTCCGACCGATCGACGTCCGACGTTCCTGCTCCGGCCTCGGTGGCTGGTCTTCCACGTCATCGTGCTCGCCGCCATCGTCCTGATGGTCAATCTCGGCTTCTGGCAGCTCCGCCGGCTCGACGAACGCCAGACGTTCAACGCAGCCGTGATCGAGCGGTCGGAACAGGCGGCGCTCGCGCTCGACGACGTCGTGCAGCGGATCGACTCGGGTGCACTCCCGCTCGACGAGGCCGAGTGGCTGCCCGTGAGTGTCACCGGCACGTTCCTCCCCGATCAGATCGTCGAGTTCAATCAGTCGCAGGGCGGAGCGGCCGGCGAGAACGTCCTCACGCCTCTCGCGGTCGATGACGGAACCACGGTGGTGGTCAATCGGGGTTTCATCCGGCTCGGTTCGTCCGTGCCACCGGCGCCGAACGGGGAGATCGAGGTCCTCGGACTCGTCCGACTCTCCGAGGAGCGAGGTCGGGGAGGACTCACCGATCCCGTCCCGGTCGACGGCCCGCTGACCGAGGTCCGCCGCATCGATCTCGATCTGATCAATCCGACGCTTCCCGGCGACACCGTCCCGGTCTACGTGCAGTTGGTGACCAGCGATCCCGTGCCACCGGGCGACGCCCCCGCACCGGTCGTGCGTCCCGAACTCGACGACGGACCGCACCTGTCGTACGCGATCCAGTGGTTCATCTTCGCGGTGTGCGTCGCGATCGGGTGGGTGCTGGCCGTGCGACGGAGCCTGCGGTCGCGAGCAACTCCCCCGGCCGCACCATCCGGCGACGCAGACGCCAGGGAGCCCGTCGGAACATCGCCA
>JBCCTP010000366.1:0-5041 GCA_039198505.1 Actinomycetota bacterium
GACACCGAGCGGGACGCTCCGGATCAGTCGTAGACGAGCACGCCGCGGATGTTCTCCCCGTCGCGCATCGCCTGGTACCCCTCGTTGATCTGGTCGAGCGTGTAGGTGTTGGTGACCAGGTCGTCGAGGTTGAGCTGGCCCTGCGTGTACAGCTCCATCAGCTTCGGGATGTCGGTGCGGATGTTGGCCGAACCGAACAGCGACCCGATCAACTGCTTCTCCATCAGCGTGAGGAACGCACCCGGAACCGCCAGCGACATCTCCCCCGTCGGGTGGATGTTGGTGACCACGATCTTGGCCCGCTTGGCACCGAGATGGAACGCCTCGCCGGTGGCGTCACCGTCGCCGACGCCCATGGTCATGATGACCTTGTCGAAGCCGCGGCCCCAGGTGGACTCGTCCATCTTCTCCATCGCCTCGGCGATCGAGGAGTAGGTGTGGGTGGCGCCGAAGTCCATCGCCTTCTCCCGCTTGAACTCGACGGGATCGATCGCTGCGATCGCACGGGCTCCCGCCATCTTGGCGCCCTGGACGGCGTTGGCGCCGATGCCACCGACGCCGACCACGGCCACGTAGTCGCCCGGCTGCACGTCGGCCGCGTAGACGGCCGAGCCCCATCCGGTGACGACGCCGCACCCGAGCAGGCAGGCCTTGTCGAGCGGCCAGTCCTTGTCGATCTTCACGCAACTCGCCTCGTTGACGACGGTGTGTTCGGCGAACGTGCCGAGCAGGCACATCAGGCCGAGGTCGTTGCCGTCCTTGTCGTGGTGGCGAGCCGTTCCATCGGCGATCTGCATCCCGGTCGGGAACGCCGCGGACTTCTCGCAGGTGTTCGAGTGCCCCTCGACGCAGTCGGGGCATCGGCCGCACGCCGGCACGAAGCCGAACACGACGTGGTCGCCCGGCTCGAGCCAGACGACCCCCGGCCCGACCTCCATCACGACGCCGGCGCCCTCGTGGCCGCCGATCATCGGCGGCGGGGGCGTCGCCCCGGCGAGGTCGCCGGTGACGACGTGTTCGTCGGAGTGGCACATGCCCGACGCGGCGAGCTTCACGAGAACCTCGCCCGCCTGAGGCGGATCGAGCTCGATCTCCTCGACGCTCCATGGCTCGTTGATCCCGCGCAGAATGGCGGCCCGAGTCTTCATCGTGTGATCCCCCTGAATGAGTTGGTGACGGGTGACACAGGCACCGTAGCAACGCGTTCTCGCCGGTCACCAGCGGTGCTCCGGTCGTGCCCTCGTGCTCCGACTGAGGGTCCCTCGCCGCCGACGTGCCATCGTTCGAGCGACCGGCGAGCGACGTCGCGACCGAGGCGTCACGAGTGAGAGGGGATCACGCCGATGCTGGGAGACCGTTGGATCTGCGACCGGGTGCCGACCGAGAGGTTCCCCGACTACACCCGCGGCAATGCCGGCGAGGTGCTCGCCGAGCCCGTGAGCCCGCTCGCGTGGACGTTCTGCTGGGAACCGGGTCCGGTGCAGGGGTGCGTCGACGGGTTCGAGCAGATGGGTACCTGGGACCGCGCCGAGTACGGCGACCCACCCGAGTCGTTCGGTCTGTTCGGCGGCTACTTCTACAACTCGCTCACCCAGTCCCGGATCTTCGGGATCCGCTCGGGCGCCGGATGGCAGGCGATCGACGACGCGTTCTTCGACGGCGCCAGCCAGGAGATCCCCGCCTACGTCGCCGCCGACTGGCACGAGAGCGAGTGCAACTCGAAGAAGCTCATGGCCACGATGGGATGGCTGACCACCGCCGACGGCTTTCCCGAGGCCGAACTGCAGAAGCGCGAAGCGAAGGCGGTGCGCGACAGTCGTCCGGATCTCGCCTCGCAGACCGACGACCAGCTGGTCGCCCGGGCGTTCAGCCTCCAGCGTCACCTGCGGGTGCAGTTCAGCTCCGTGGTGTGGGCCGCCATGGGTGCGTCGGTCCCGACGGGCATCCTGCCTGCGCTGCTCGGCGAGGTCGAGCCCGATGCGATCTCGAAGCTGATCACCGGGATCGGCGACGTCGACTCGGCCGACATCGCGGGCCGGATCTTCGTGCTGTCGCGGGCGGTCCGCGCATCCGACGAACTCACCGCAGCGTTCGACGGCGACCTGGACGGTCTCCTCGATCGGCTCGGCGAGTCGAGCTCGACCGACGTGACGTCCTTCCTCGCCGACGTGGAGGAGTTCATGTACGTCCACGGTGGGCGCGGCCCCAACGAGTGGGACGTCTACCAGTGGAGCTACGAGACCAACCCGACGCTGCTCCTCCAGGCGATCGAGCGCGCCCGCCACGCTCCCGACTCGGCCGACCCGGTCGAGCAGAACGCGAAGAGCGCCGCCGAGCGCCGACGGCTGATCGAGAAGTACGAAGGGGTGTTCGCCGGCAACGAGGAAGCCCTCGGCGCGTTCCAGACGGCGGTCAAGACGGCCCAGGTCTGGATGGCGGCACGGGAACGGATCAAGTCGAGCAACATCCGCTGCCACCACGAGGTCCGGATGTGCTTCGGCGAGTTGGGCCGCCGCATGGTCGAGCGCGGGCACCTCGCACATGACCGCCAGATCTACATGTTGCTCGCCGACGAGCTCGACGACTTCATGGCCGACCCGGCCTCGTTCAGCGACCGCCTCACCGAGCGCGAGTCCGACTACCTGTCGCTCTACGACCTGCAGCCGCCGTACATCGTCAACGGTGAGGTGCCACCGCTGTCCGAGTGGGCGCAGCGCGGCTCCGACGAGGTGGCGACGGTGTCGGTCGGCGACTCGCTCAGCGGAGTCGCCGGGTCGCCCGGCACCGCGACCGGAACCGCTCGCGTCCTGCTCGACCTGTCCGACCCGACCCGACTCGAGCCGGGCGACATCCTCATCGCCCCGTCGACCGATCCGTCGTGGACGCCACTGTTCCTCGTGGCCGATGCGGTCATCACCGACATCGGTGCCGTCGGCACCCATGCCGTGATCGTCAGCCGTGAACTCGGCATCCCGTGCGTTCCGTCGATCGCCGACGCCACGCGCCGGATCCCCGACGGCGCCACCATCACCGTCGACGGGTCGCTTGGCACGGTCACCATCGACGCGCTCCCCTGACCGGACACGTGGTGGACACGTGGTGAACACGTGCGGCCAGATCCCACCTGTCCGCTGGCGAGCACGGCGGGACGAGTGGCTACGTTCCGAGCCGTGACCAACGAGAACGAGACCTGGTTCGGCGACTCCGATCTCGGCGAGCGGTTCCCCGCCTGGACGCGGGGGAACGCGGCCGACGTCTTCCCCGACCCGTTCAGCCCTCTCGGCCAGAGCATGGTGCTCACAGGCGGGATGGGCCCGGGCCTCCGCGACGCGTACATCTCCATCGGCACGCTGGAGTACGACGAGTTCGAGACGCCCGAGGCGCCCGATCTGTTCAAGATGTTCGGCGGCTACGTGTACAACCCGCTCACGCTCACCCGCGTCTTCGGGGCTCGCATGCCCGGAGCGACGCCGGAGATGATCGACAAGGCGTTCTTCGACGATCGCGACGACGTCCCGCCGTACGAGCACCAGGACTGGCACGACTCGCCCGAGAACGAGGCGAAGCTCGCCGAGTCGATGGGGTGGGCGTTCTCGGCGACCGAGCTGCCCGAACTCGACGCCGACAAGGCGCTCGCCGAGCACCTGCGCGACACCCGGCCCGACCTGTCGGCGGTCACCGACTCGGCGCTGCTCGCCCGGGCCCGGATGATGATCCCTGCGCTCCAGCAGGTGTTCGAGAACGCCATGCGCGTGTCGACCCTCGCCAGCCTCGGCCCGGGTGCGCTCGGCGCGATCTGCGAGGAGATCGGCGACCCGAGTCTGTCGATCCGCCTTCTTGCGGGGATCGAGGTCGACTCCGCTGCGCCGTCACACGCCATGTGGGACCTCGGCCGGTCGGCGGCCGCCTCGCCGACCGTGAGCGCGGCGTTCGAGGACGGCGGTCCCGACGGTGTCCTCGACGCGCTCCGCCGGTCGCCCGACGACGACGCCGCCGCCTGGCTCGCGTCGTTCGACTCGTTCATCCGCACGTACGGGTCGCGGGCACAGAACGAGTACGACATCATCGCCCGATCGTGGGAGGTGGCCCCCCGGATCGCCCTCGCGGCGATCGACCTGATGCGCCGCTCCGACGACGACACGTCGCCGAAGGAGCGCAGCGCCGCGTCGGTCGCCGAGCGCGACCGCATCGTCGCCGATCTGCGCGAGAAGCTCGCCGGGAACGAGGAGGCAGCGGGGACGTTCGAAGCCGCGCTCGGGTCGTCGCAGCTGTTCCTCGCCGGCCGGGAACGGGCCAAGACCAACATCGTGATGGTGATCAACGAGATGCGCGTCGCGATCCGGGAGTTCGGGTCACGACTCGTCGAGCGCGGCGTCCTCGACGAGGTCGACGCCGTGTTCATGGTGACGAACGAGGAGCTCGACCAGCTCCGCCACGGACACGAGGGACTCGCCGCAGACGCGGCCGCGCGGCTCGCTCGATTCCGCTCGCTCTTCGATCGCACACCGGTGTTCATCGTGAACGGACGGGTCCCCTCGCTCGACGAGATGAAGCCGCGCGACGGCGCCACCGCCGAGAAGGCGACCGCCGGCACCGTGCTCACGGGCGCGGCCGGCTCGGGGGGCGTCGCCACGGGGCGGGCTCGTGTGGTGCTCGACGCCGGTGACCCGGTCGGGCTCGAGCCCGGCGATGTCCTCGTGGCGCCGCAGACCGACCCGTCGTGGGTCCCGCTGTTCGTCCCTGCTGAAGCCGTCGTGGTCAACGTCGGCGCCCTCGGGAGTCACGCCATGATCGTGAGCCGCGAACTCGGGATCCCGTGCGTCGCGTCGGTCGCCGACGCCACCGACCTCATCCCCGACGGCGCCACCATCACCGTCGACGGCAACGCCGGCACCGTCACCATCCACTGACGCGGACGAACGGTGTCGGACGAACGGTGTCAGACACCGTGTGTCCGACTCAGTCGGCGATCATCGTCGACATCGTGTCGTGGTAGTGGGCGAGCTTGCACTCGCGTGACGACAGGATGTGCTCCCGGTAC
>JBCCTP010000367.1:0-5041 GCA_039198505.1 Actinomycetota bacterium
CCGGCGCGACCGTCACCACGCCGGTCGCCACCGAGCAGCGGACCGTCGCCTCCGTGCCCGAGGAGACCGACATGGTGCGCAGAGCGGAGTCGAGGTGTTCGTGGGCGACGGGACACGAGTCGATCGGGACGACCTCGCTCGACCCGGCGCGTCGGAAGCCGATGCCATCACCGGTTCCGACGACCCGAACGGTCGTTCTCCAGCCGAACGGGCCGACCGATCCCCCGAACGAGACGAGCCGGTCGACCTCCGACGGGTCGAGACGAGCGGTGCGTCGGAGCGCCTCGCGCACGATGTCGACCTTCGCCGACGACTGTGCCGAGTCGTCCAGTTCCATCCATCCGCACCCGCCGCATCCTGTGCGCCGATGTGCGCACGGCGCCGACCGCCGGTCGGGCGACGGCCCGACCACGCGGGACACACGCCCGCGGACGAAGTCGCCCCGGTCGTCGATGATCTCGAGCTCGACCACCTCGTCGGGCAGTCCGCCGGACACGAACGCGACGCGACCGTCGGCGAGGCGGGCGAGTCCGTCGCCGCCGGCCACCATCCGCTCGACGGTCACGACGGTGGGCCCCGGAGGCCGGTCGGGCGTCGACATCGGCGATGAGCGTAGGGACGATCCGAGACGAGGTCGACGATCCGCGCGGACGAGACTGGGCCCATGAGCGACGAGCAGTGGTATTGGGACCTCGAGCGCCTCATCGCCATCCCGGCCTCGGAACGCGGCCCGGCGAGCAACACGCTCGGGCCCTACGAGACGAAGGTCGACGCGGAGAACTGGCGGTCGACCGTCGAGACCCGCAACGAGGAATGGGACGACGCCGACGAGGAATGGGAGAACGACGGCGAGAGCGACGGCGGAGACGACGACTGAGCGACTCCTCGCTCGACGTCGCGGGTCGCCGTCACGCGACGGCCACCCACTCGCACGCGTCGCCGGTCGCCTCTTCGATGCGTTCGGCCATCGCGGCAACGAGTTCGTCGGCGTCGCGTTCACCGGTCGGTGGGCCGACCGACACGAACCATCCCCCGTCGTCGGACTCGACCGTGACGGTGCTGTCGCCACACGTCATCACGTGGGTCAGCGCTTCTTGGTTCCCGACCGTGTTCGGCGAACACCCGAAGTCCGGCGGGGTCAGCACGGCGGCGTGGTCGTGGCCGTCGAGCGACGGTCGCTCTCGGGTCGCCTTCGTCCGGATCACGTAGTCGGGCACCCGGCCACGATGCCACCGACGAGGACCGGGGCCGCTCCGCGCTCAGGACTAGGGTCGCTCGCCGATGGCCTTGCCGACGTTGATCGCACCGTCCGTGCTCCCTGCCGACTTCTCCCGACTCGGTGACGAGGTCGAGGCGCTCGAAGCGGCGGGCGTCGACCTCATCCAATGGGACGTCATGGACGGCCAGTTCGTCCCGAACCTCACGTTCGGACCCGACGTCATTGCGTCGGTGCGCGACCGGGTGTCGATCCCGTTCGAAGCGCACCTGATGGTCCTCACCCCCGACGTGATGGCCAAGGAGTACGTCGAGGCCGGCTGCTCGCGGCTGATCGTCCACGCCGAGGCCTGCACGCACCTGCATCGCACGCTCGGCAACATCGCCGCCCTCGGCGCCACCGGGGCGGTTGCCCTCAACCCGTCCACGCCGATCGACGTCGTCCGCCACGTCCTCGACCTCGTCGACCTCGTGCTCGTGATGACCGTGAATCCCGGGTTCGGCGGCCAGGCCTACATCCCGACGATGGAATCGAAGCTCGTCGAGTTGCGCCGGATGATCGATGACGCAGGCCGCGGCGACGACGTGCACATCGAGGTCGACGGCGGCATCGGACCGACGACCATCGCCGGCGCAGCGGCAGCCGGCGCCAACGTGCTGGTCGCCGGCAGCGCGTTGTTCCGCGACCCCGACGGCCTGTCACACGCCGTCAGCGACCTCCGCGCCCGAGCCGACGCCGCCCGCTCGTCCTGAAGCGACAGTCTGGGTCAGGCACACACTGTCGCCCGCTGCTCGACCGGCCTGGAGCGACAGTGTGTGCCTGACCCACACTGTCGGCTAGGTCGTCGCGCGGGCGGCCCGGAGCGACACTGTGTGCCTGACCCACACTGTCGCTATCTGGGGGTGCGCCACATGCCCCACATGTGGGGGCCGCCGTCGGGGACGTCCCACTCGCTGGCGACCTCGAATCCGCGCGATCGGTAGTAGACGACGTTGTCCTCGGTCTCGGTCTCGAGCCAGCACGGAAGTCCCTCGGGATCGGTGCGCTCGAACATCTTGGTCATCAGGGCGTGCCCGAGTCCCTGCCGCTGCCAGTCGGGATGGGTCCCGAGCAATTGGAGGTACCAGTGGGGTTCCGCCGGTGTGTGCTCGGCGATGATCCCCCCGAGGATCTCGAATCGCCTCCGCTGTTCGTCGGGCAGCGGCGCCAGCGGTGGGTCGGCGTCGCTGGTCGGCTCGGGGCGACCCGGTGGGATCCACGCCGCCATGGCGACGCAGTCGTCGGTGCACCACACCTCGTCGTGGTCGAGCCAGCCGGTCACTGCGCCGCGGAAGATCTCGCCGTTGTCCGAGAAGTACTCGGCGTCGTCGGGGATCACCCACCGGATCACCGGGTCGTCGTGGAACGACCGCATCGCGGTGACGCACAGGCGACGCAGGTCGTCGCGGGCCGCCCGCCGGATCTGCATCACACCACCGTAGGTGCGCCTGCGGGGGCGGACTGGTTTCGTTCCGGGTGGGACGCCGGTGAGACTCGAGCAGCGTGAGCGACGATGCGCACCCGACAGGCGAGGAACGCGACATCGTGGTCCGTGTCCCGGCGCGTGCGGCACTCGCCGGCAACCCCTCCGACGGGTACGGCGGCGCCGTCGTCGCTGTCCCGATCCCCGAACTCGCCGCGACCGTGCGGCTCACGGCGAGCGAGCGCTTCGAGATCGGCGACGAGGCCCATGGGTTCGACTCGCTCGACGAGTTGATCTCGACCGTCGATCGCGACGGGTTCGGCGACGAGATCCGGTCGCTCGTCCTGGCCGCGATCCGCAGCGTCGTGCGGCTGACCGACGTCAGGCCACCACCGTGCCGCATCGACGTCACGACCACGATCCCGCGATCGGTGGGCCTGGCCGGATCGAGCGCCATCGTGGTCGGTGCGATCGAAGCGCTCGCCCGTTCGGCCTCGGTCGACGGGCGCACACCGGCGGAACCGCTCCACTCCCGCCGGGCCGTCGCTGTCGTCGCCCATGCGGCCGAGGTCGACGAACTCGGCATCGCCGCCGGGCTCCAGGATCGCCTGGTGCAGTCGCACCGCCAGCCGGTCCTGATGGACTTCGATGTCACGATCACCGACGCAGCGCTCGGCCGCCGGTGCGGACGGACGACACCGTTGCCGTCGGTCCCCGGCGATCTCGTCGTCGGGTGGCGGGCGACCGCATCGGCCGCGAGCGGGACCGTCCACGGTGGCCTCCGATCACGAGCCGACGACGAGGATCTCGTGCATGCGATGACCGATCTGGGCCAGATCGCTCGGTCGGCGGCCGATGCGATGAGGCGACGAGATCTCGGTGACCTGTCACGGGCGATGGATCGGACCTTCGACGTCCGGCGCTCACTGATCGACCTCGACCCGAGCCACGTCGAGATGATCGAGGCCGTCCGATCAGCCGGCGGACATGCGAACTACACCGGCTCGGGCGGGGCCGTCGTGGCGCTCGGACCCTCGGGAACCGCCGATCGATGGCGAGCGGCGCTCACCGAGCTGACCGGCGTCGACGCCGTCACGATCGGACGCTGACGACACGGCATCCGCATGCCTTAATTGATCGTACGATCAATTAAGGGACCTTCGGCCCTGCCGCAGGCGTCCGGCCGCTGCGACCGTCGTGCGAAACGTACGAATCGAAACGGGGGCTTCGAATGCGGCAACGACGACACGCGCTCAGCGGCGCGCTCTACGACGTGAGGGACGACGGCAACGTCGACGTCACGTCCCGACAGGGCGTGGCAGGCACGTTCACGGCCGACGGCGAGTGGATCGAGGGCGACCTGCGCCACGCCGATCCACACCTGTGCGGCTGGCTCGCCGGACCGCAGCTCCCGCCGAAGCTCGCGGTGCTCCCCCGGTTCCGCTCGACCGAGCACGAGACGGACGAACGGGCCGCCGGCGACGGAGGCTCGTCGTGAGCATCGACTACTCGGTCCCGCCCACCCTCACGTACCAGGAGCTGCTCGACGCCGACACTCGGAGAACCGGACGCGAGGTTCCGGACGTGTTGCGATGGTTCTCGCCGATGCCACCCAGCGAGGCCGACGTGCCCGTCGAGCGGTACACCACCGGCGAGTTCCACCGCGTCGAGGTCGAGAAGGTGTGGACGAAGGTCTGGCAGATGGCCTGCCGCGAGGAGGACATCCCGGTCGTGGGCGACCATCTGTCGTACGACATCGCCGGGTACTCCATCCTCGTCACACGAAGCGCCGACGACGAGATCAAGGCGTACCACAACGTCTGTCCGCACCGCGGCCGCAAGCTGAAGGAGTCCCGAGGTCGCGACACCGAGCTGCGGTGCGCGTTCCACGGCTTCGCCTGGGAGCTGAACGGCTGCCTGAAGCAGGTCCCGTGTCAGTGGGACTTCCCTCGCCTCGACCCCGACGAATGGTCGTTGCCCGAGGTGCAGGTCGGGACCTGGGGAGGCTTCGTGTTCATCAACATGGATCCCGACTGCGCTCCCTTGGAGGAGCACCTCGGCGATCTCCCGACGCACTTCGAGCGGTGGCCGCTCGAGGATCGGTACAAGGAAGCCCACGTCGCCAAGGTGATGGACTGCAACTGGAAGGTCGCCCAGGAGGCGTTCATGGAGGCGTTCCACGTGGTGGCGACGCACCCTCAGCTCCTCCCCAGCCTCGGCGACGCGATGAGCCAGTACGACGTGTTCGGCAACTGCTCGCGGGCGATCACACCGAATGGAGTGCCGAGCCCACACGTCACGTGGGAGCCGTCGCAGCAGGACATCTTCGACGCGATGAGCGACCGCAACCTCGACGAGGAGCC